>JAHEOB010000271.1 GCA_018610095.1 Halothece sp. MAG | reverse complement strand
TGGAAAAACAGTTTTCCTCCTCTCGTACGGTTGTCTCAGTGTTGAGTTTAAATGATCGCGAGACTCGACGGGAAGAGTTGGCACAATTAGCAGGGGGATATTCTAATGAAAACGCGATCGCGTTTGCGGATTCCTTACTGCAACAAGCAGAGAATTGAGATGTTAATATCCGAAAAAAAATAACTATGTCTTTTAATTATCCTAAAACGCCAAAAGTTGACCAAGTTGACAATTATCATGGCATTGAAGTTGCCGATCCTTATCGCTGGTTAGAATACCCTGATTCTCGGGAGACTCAAGACTGGATTGAAAAACAAAATGAAATTACGTTTAATTTTTTAGAACAAATTCCAGAACGAGAGACGATTAAACAACGTCTTACGAAACTCTGGGATTATGAAAAATATGGCATTCCTTTTAAACGAGGGAATCGCTACTTTTTCTTTAAAAATGACGGGTTACAAGATCAAAGTGTTCTCTATACGTTACAAAATCTAGAAGATGAACCGCAAGTATTACTTGATCCTAATCAATTTTCTGAAGATGGCACGATCGCGCTATCTGGAATTGCAGTCAGTGATAATGGTCAATTTTTAGCCTATGGTATTTCCCGATCGGGATCAGATTGGCAAGAATGGCAAATTAGAAATATTGAAACTGGTAAAGATTTTTCTGATCATTTAAACTGGATTAAATTTTCTGGGGTAACTTGGACCAAAGATAATAATGGTTTTTTCTATAGTCGCTACGATGAACCCCCCGAAGGCGAAGAATTAGAACAAGCCAATTATTATCAAAAATTATACTATCATCGCTTAGGCACTGATCAATCAGACGATCAATTAATTTACGAACGTCGGGATCAAAAAGAATGGATGTTTGGGGCAGATATAAGTGATGATGGACGGTATTTAATTATTTCCGTTAGACGGGGAACTGATCCCAGAAAATTAGTATTTTATCAAGATTTAAATGATCCCAACGGAGAAATTAAAGAACTGATTTCCGAATTTTTTGCTGATTTTAGTTTTATTGACTATCAAGACTCTTTATTTTGGTTTCGCACCGATTACCAAGCCCCAAAAGGAAGAGTGATTGGGATTGATATTAGCAAACCCCATCCAAGAAATTGGCAAGAGATTATCCCAGAAACCGAGAATACCTTAGAAGATGTCACCATATTAAATAATCAGTTTATTTTAGATTACCTACAGGATGCGCGATCGCGCTTGGAAATTTATAATCTCGATGGCACTTACGTTAAAGAGGTGGAAATTTCCAGTATTGGTTCCGTCGGTGGCTTTAATGGGAAACGGGATGATACCGAAACCTTTTATGCCTTTACGAGTTTTACCACCCCACGCACCATTTATCACTACAACTTAGAAACAGGTGAAAGTACCCTGTTTCGGCAACCCCAAGTTGACTTTAATCCTGAGAATTACCAAACCCGCCAAGTTTTTTACCGTAGCTATGACGGAACACAAGTTCCCATGTTTATTACTCACAAAAAAGGTTTAATCATGAATGGGAACAATCCCACTCTTCTGTTTGGCTATGGTGGCTTTAATATTCCCCTAACGCCGAATTTTTCTGTAACTCGTCTGGTTTGGATGGAAATGGGGGGCATTTATGCCGTTCCCAACCTACGTGGCGGCGGAGAATATGGCGAACAATGGCATCAAGCAGGCACCAAACTCAATAAACAAAATGTGTTTAATGATTTTATGGCAGCAGCGGAATGGTTAATTAGCCATCGCTATACTTCTCCGCAAAAACTAGCCATTTCAGGAGGCAGCAACGGCGGATTATTAGTGGGGGCTTGTATGACACAACGCCCTGATTTATTTGGGGCAGCCTTACCTGCAGTGGGTGTGATGGATATGCTACGTTTCCACAAATTTACCATTGGTTGGGCTTGGTGTTCCGATTATGGTTCCCCTGATAATGAAGAAGAATTCAAAGCCTTATATGCCTATTCCCCCCTGCATAATCTCCAATCTGGCACTGTTTATCCCTCAACCTTAATTACAACAGCTGATCATGATGATCGGGTGGTTCCCGCCCATAGCTTCAAATTTGCTGCTGCCCTCCAAGCTGCCCACGCAGGAGAGAACCCTGTCTTAATTCGCATTGAAACCAAAGCCGGGCATGGTGCAGGAAAACCCACCAGTAAACGGATTGAAGAAGTCACTGATCAACTAGCATTTTTAAAAGCAGAAATCGGGTAACTTGGTTATTCGTTTTAAACAGCGCAATCCCGGTAGTGCGGTAGCTTCGCTACATCTTGCAATTGTAGAGAGATAGAGTTTGATTTTGAAAAGTGCTGCTAAATTGAGTTAATAACAGAATGATTGCTTTTTTTTTAGGTTTCAAAATTTTGTCAAGCATCCTAATTATATGTCGATCTGCCATATTCCAGAAAGAGTCAATTGATCATAACCTCTTTTGGTAATAAAGTCATCAATCACATTTGATGCAAAAAGTTCACTATCATGACTAATATTTAATGAAGGAAATTCCATATCAAATTCGCTACGTAAATTATGTAATAAATTTTCTCCTAAATCGTATGAAAAGTTTTCTCTTAGACATTTTTCATACCAACTATTGAGCATAGAGAAGGTAACGATTCCTTGGATCTTTTTTCCCATATCAAGTTGTTCCGTTACCAACTTAATTATTTTTTTGTCAGCATCATTACAAACAATAACAATTCGATCAGAAGATAAAGTTGATGTAACTTCTTTAGCTATCTTCTCTGATAGACTCACATGCTTAACTTGAATAGCTGGACCGAAATTACACCACATGTCTAAGCCTCTATCAGCAGCATTGGTTGAACCAACCCTATGTATATCTGCTGGAATTGAAATTTCTGGCATATAAGATTCTTGATCTAAAAGATTTACTCCCAAAACTTGTTCTAAAAAATCTTGAAATGAATTTAAAATATTTTGATCTTGATTATTAATTCTTAAAATTACTTCTGCTTCTAAACTGCTAATAATTGTTGAGAATAAAGCATAAACACAAATTTCATAAACTTTATCAATACTTCTCTTAAGACCTGGTACAGACTGAAAATAGTTAATCAATTCATAAAAATAAAAGTCATCTGGTTTTGACGAATATATATAATCCCTAACATACTTTATTTGATCTATTTTTTGTTTGAATTTATAATAAATATAGGCTTCAACTATACCATTTTGTTTTTTATTAATGTCTCCTAATATTGCTAAAATACTAGGAGGAGTTGCATTTTGATTATAAAAAAGATCATCTTGATATTTAGCGCTACTATTATTTTTACGTCCTACTAATTGTAAAGAAACTTCATCTCGCCAAGTTCTTGAGGAAATTCGATAACTTTCTACATTTTCTAAATTATCTATATAGTTAAACCTATATTTTCTTAATATCTCAGCTATTTGAAAAGGTTTATAAAAATGAATTCTAGCCTTATTGATAACTGTATCTAAAGATTGTTTGGCTTTTTCTAATGAATTTTGCGATTTCATAAAAAAGCTAGTTGTCCATTCTTTTCTACTTTAATATGTAAATTGGATAATAATTTATTATTTTTTAAGGTATCAATAATATTTTCTGCTACTGCCTGAATCATAGGAATAGGAACTGAATTTCCTGCTTGTTTACGAATTTGTGTATTACTTACAACAATTGGATAATTATCTGGAAAACCCTGTAATCTTAAATTTTCTCTTTCAGTAAGACGTCTAACTCCATTAACTAAAAGATAATTATAAGATGCTCCTGCTCTTAATGCACAACTATAAGGCAAAACAGAAATATTACCGGATTTATTTTCATGCCAAATAGAGGGGAAAAAAGGTTCATGTTTAAGACGATTCCAAACACTTTTAACCACTTTTTCTGAAGCATAATATTTTTCATTTACTGCATTATCATTTTCTAAAAAATCTTTCAGACTTGGCTTTTGCAAATTTGGTGTTGGAAATTCAAAATAAAGACCATTTAAAAAACCTACTATAATAAGACGCTCTCTTTTTTGAGGTAATCCAAAATCAAGAGCATTTAAAACTTTGTAATAAATTTGGTATCCCAAAGACTCTAATGATGTTTTTATGACATAAAAGGTTCTTCCTTTATCATGAGTTAATAAATTCTTTACATTTTCCAAAAGAAAAGCTTTAGGTCGTTTTACTTTTAATATTCTTTCTATATCAAAGAAAAGCGTTCCTCTGGTATCAACAAAACCTTTCTGATCACCAATAATACTAAAGGTTTGACATGGAAATCCTGCCGTCAATATATCATGATCAGGTATCTCTTCTGCATCTATTTTTGTAATATCTCCATGAGGATATTCTAAAAAATAATGACTATACGATTGTCGAGCATTCTTATCCCATTCCGAACTAAATACACATTTCGCGCCAACATTTTCAAGAGCTATCCTAATTCCTCCAATTCCAGCAAACAAATCTATAAATGCAAAATTATTCATAATAACTTTATATTGGTTTACTTGTATCAAGTACTGTTTCAAATAGCTTTCTAATTTTTTAAACTAATTTTATCATATAGCTAAATTATCCCAAATTCGCCCCTTGCTCAATACGGTAACTCCCTACTCGAATAACTTGATTGCTAATGGTTCCTTGTATGCCATGGGCAGTCACTGACTCAACTGTTTGCACATTAGGAATTTCAACAGCCTGATCGCGCCTAAAAAATTGCTAATAATTGCTAAAACAATATTAAAGGATAATTAATCATTTTCTAGTTGAAACATCCCAGTATTAAAAGCGGAAACCGCATTAATCTTACATCTCCACAGTAAATTACTGCTACTTCCTCTAGCTGCATTACCATAATAAAAAACTGGATTTTCTAAATGCAGGAATTGAGGCTCTTTGTTGTTATAATTTTGTTTTTGTTCACTTAGCGTTTTATAGCTAATGAAATCCTCATACATTTCCTCTTTGATCGATGCTGGAGCTGAAGAGTAAATTTTATCGGCCATTTTTTCATAATACTTCCAATCACTTATTAAATTTCTAGTCACAATAAAACCAGGAATATAGACGGTTATCCATATTTCAAAATAATCAGCATCGACTTTTGTCACTAAACTTTGTAGATAAGGATCGATTCCTTGTCCATGGAGAGCTTTTTCAGTGTCTGGTTGCGGAGTCATATCAAACTTAATCCTGACATAGATTATCTACGACTATTTTAGGGGACGTAGCTGAAAATTATTGCGTTTTAACAGCATAGAATTGCCAATCACTGACAGGGAACTCGCTGTCATCGCAATGACTCCGATCGCTGGGTGCAAAAGCCCGATCGCGGCTACCGGAATGGCAGCTAGGTTATAAATGGAAGCCCAAAAGAGATTCTGTACAATTTTGCTAAAGGTGGCACGAGACAGTTGAATCGCTTCCACGACTTTGGAAAGTTCACCGCTGACAAGTGTGACATCAGCAGCTTCAATGGCAACATCGGCTCCTGCCCCAATCGCTATGCCCACATCAGCTTGCTTTAAGGCAGGGGCATCATTAATCCCATCACCCACCATGGCAACTTTACCGCCACGAGATTGCAGATGTCGGATAGCATCAAT
>JAHEOB010000270.1 GCA_018610095.1 Halothece sp. MAG | reverse complement strand
TTCTGATTGAGCTTCCCTGTTGTTCATAAACTTCGATAATTTTTTTCCGAAAGTCAATTGAGTAGGGTTTCATAAGCGGAGCTTCGATTGCGCGATCGGAATCTCCTTCAAGTGTACCTCATGACTATAAGAATTGCTATAATAACAAAGCCTAAGTCTAATTTAAAGAATAATTACGCGATCGGGCAGCAACTGATTTATTGCGATAAGAATTTTTCAACGTCAGGAACCGTGACAACTGCCTAGCGCGATCGGGCTATTAGTGGAAAAGGCTTTGCCACTTAGAATATCCTTGCTGAAATACGGATTCTAAGAGACGATAACTTGTTTCTGGTGAATCTTGGTTCAAGGGTGTTGATAAATGGACCCATAAGCAACGGCGTTCTCGCAAACTCTGTTTTCCTAATAAGCGAGGAATTAACGTTTGCCAGTCAAAGACATTCCGATTTGCTTTATTGACATAATTGGAAAATTCAACGGTACTTTCCCCGGTAGGAGTTAAGCAAGTACTCAAATAAGCCTTGTCTTGGTTGGTGAATAAACGGTAATGTCCGAAGTTGGACAGATATTTAGTGCTTCCTTGCTGATAGGCTTTCTCGAATCCTTGTTTATAAGTTTGTTTGATATATTTTTCGACTCGACCAACTGTGGGACTAGAAAATCGTAGTGCTACTGTCACTTGATCTTGCTGTTGTTGATAGTGGTATTGCTGTCCAGAACGAAGGCGATCTTGTTGGAAGTTCGTCTCTGGATTTTGAACGAGGGGAATATTGTTTTGTTGATTCCAATCAGACAGAGTGATTTGGGAAGGAAACTGTAAAGGCTCGATTTCTCGACGTCCAATTTGGGGAGTCATTATGGTTGCCACTGTCAGACCAGTTATTGTAATTCCAGTAAAAGGTAGTAACCAAGAACGAGGAGAAGTTAAAGACAAGGTATTAATTGATGCTACTTCTGGGTGAGGATAGCTTTCATGACTTTGGTTTTGACTATTATTTTCCTCCCAAGATGATAGTAGGGTCGTTCTGTTGTTATCATCATTATTTTCGTAGATAAATTGAATAGCAATGATCCAAATTGAAAAGGCAATTAAAGAAAAGATTTGATTTCCTTCACTACCGTGCCAAAAATCGAATGCAGCTTGGTCTGAAACAACAACTGCTAAAAGGGAGACACGAATAATCCCTAAGAAAAATCCAATCGCAATAATACCTAGGATAAGTTTGAAAAATAAACGCCAGCTAATCGGATTAATTAATACCAAAACTAGGGTCAGTTGAAATAATAAACTAATTAACGGACCACCTGTACAAAAATATAATACTTCGACACTACCTTGACTCAGATAAATATTAACTCCTTGATTAGTAACATCAAAGCCAACATAATGTAATAAAAAACTACTAATTTTAGCAGTCAGGTTAGTAAAATTCAAGCCACCAGGGAGTGACTTAAATAAAATTTCAATTAAGGAACCTAGGACGCTAAACGTGAATAAAGTAAAAAATGAAGGAAAATAAATTCTTAAACCTTTCCATCCAGAAGTGATTAAAGCAATACCAAAAAAGCCAATTACTGGAATTAATTGTACGAGTGAATTTTCAAACCAAAAAACAGATATTCCTCGGAATAAAATCCACCCTAAAATTAAAAATCCAATTATACTTGCTATAGGTTGAGGAGAAACAGCAATTTTGTTTCGCTTTTTCCAAAGCAAAAATAAAGCAACTAGCCAAAATAAGCCTGTTATCAGTAAATCATTCGTATTGTCTAAACGATTACTTAAAATACCATGCCACAGCGCTAAAGTCGCAGTAGCGAAAAAAAGCCACATTTTGGTATCGATTAAAGAAGATTTGAGTGGGATTGTCGGCAAGGTTCTCATCTTAGGTAGGATTTTTCAATTAAACGGATTGATAATAAAGTTTCTGCTAGCATCCGTTGAAAAGCATAATACCAACCAGGCTAACCATCAAGAATACCTCGTTTAAGAATCAGGCAATATAGAAACGGGGCAAAAATTTCCCTATTTTTCAAGAAATTAAGCAGCGTCACTACTGGTTAAACTACCGATAATTTTTAATAAAATTTGTGTTCCAGTTATCGCTTGCCAACTAAATAAGCCTAATAAAACAACATTGAGGGTAATATGAGCATTACGAGCTAAATTGTTTTCTCTTTCCATAAAAGGAACTAATGCAACAGAAGCAGTAACGACTGCAAGCATACTTAATCCCACTAGTAGGTGCGGTCCCACAAATAATTTCCCATTATTGATGTAGGTAACTCCCATTCCACCTAAATTTCCAATCACTAAAAGGGCAAGAAGAATCGAACCAAACGTATAATGCTTATCTCGTTTTGGTTTACGTTGTTTTTTTTCTTCAGAATTATCTGCAGTGCGAGTTTTCCGAACTTGGATACCCAAATAGAGCGTATAAATAGAAACGCCTAATAAAATCCACATGAAAGCAGGATGGAAAAATTGTGACCATGTTTTAACCGCTTCTGGTAATTCCATCGTTGTTCTCCCTCTCGTTAGTGTTCCTATTAAGGATTGTAACAATAATTGATTATATTTAATAATTCTCCAAATAGCAACTTAATGTAACACTATTCCAACAAACTTGCAATCAAGTTATCTTAAGATTGTTTTTTGATTTTATTGCGAACCAAATAAATGAAAAATGGCGCACCGAGTAATGGCATAATTAATCCTACCGGTAACTCCTGGGGCTGGATGATGACTCGCGCTATCATATCTGCAACTAATAGTAAGATTGCTCCCACGATCGCGCCATAAGGTAAAATCCATCGATAATCCATCCCGATTCCAAAGCGAACCATATGAGGAACAATCAACCCAATAAAGCCAATGGGACCGGCTAAGGCGACACTAATACCAGCAAGTAACACCACACAAATCCCGGCACTGATTTTGATCCAAGCCGTTTTTTGTCCTAATCCTTGAGCGGTTTCTTCTCCTAAACTAAGCGTGGTAATTTGTTTTCCTAGCGCGATCGCGCCAATGAATCCCACAAAAAAATACGGTAAAACGGGGATAATTAGTTCCAACTCTCGTCCGGTTAAGGAGCCAGCAAGCCAAAACCGAATTTCATCAAGGGTTTGCTGACTAACAATTAACAAACCACTGGTCAGTGCACTAACAAAAGCTGCGACGGCTGCCCCTGCAAGTGTTAGGTTAAGAGGATTTACCCCTCCTCGAGCTAGAGAACTCAGAAAATAAACCAGTCCGGCACTAATTCCAGCACCTGCAAAAGCAAACCATAAATAGACATTTAATGATTGACTGCCTAAAACAAACGTTGCCAGCACTACAGCAAAGGAAGCACCTGCATTAATCCCTAAAATTCCCGGTGATGCCAATGGATTAAAGGTGACTCCTTGCATAATTGCACCCGCTACCGCTAAAGCAGCCCCAACAATTACCGCTAGCAGCGATCGCGGTAATCGAACCGTTCGTACAATTAAATGCGCCGTAGAATTTTCATCGAACTGAACAAAACTATGGTACACCTGTTGCCAAGAAACATCGGCTGGACCAACCCCTAAGCTCGCGAGAAAGCAGATGACTAGTCCCCCAATGCCAAATAATAATCCTAACCAACGAATGGAATTAAATTGATGCAGTTGAATGGTTGCTTTTTTTGTCATCAATAGCAACTATCCCTCATTGTGGATTCAAATTTATTCAATTCTAAAGCGAACGACAATATTGCCTTCACGACCATTGGGAGACTGCTGAAAGCGACACTGACGAGCATACTGTAATGCCTTTTGATCTAATTGATTTTTTCCACTAGAACGAGTAATAGTGGCACGGCTAACAGAACCACTGGGAGCGACAATAACTTTTACCATGGGTTGGACTTCAACATCAAAATCTACCTCTGGCTGTTGTCCACATCCAATTAAATTAGCACCACTAGCAGGGGCTCGACCGGAACTATTCGCTCGTGCTTGCTCATTCTCGCTAGATTGCTGATTTTGGGACTGATTTTGGTTATTACTTTCCTGCTGACCTTGATTAGCTTGTTGGGAGTTATTTGAGCTTTGTTGACCTTGGTTAGCTTGTTGAGAACGACTTGATCCTTGTTGAGATTGATTAGCTTGCTGAGAACGATTGGATGATTGCTGAGATTGGTTAGCTTGCTGGGAATCATTTTGTGCAGAAGAACTCTCAGCTTGGGACGGTTGTTGTTGCTGTTGGGTGGAGGAACTTTCAGCCTGGGATGGTTGTTGCTGCTGTTGAGTGGAAGAACTCTCAGCTTGAGATTGTTGTTGTTGCTGTTGCTGTTGAGACTCGGTTTCTTGTTGATTCCTTGATGATTCACGCGCTTTCTCCAATTCACTTTCATCTAGGAGAGGCTTGGGT
>JAHEOB010000269.1 GCA_018610095.1 Halothece sp. MAG | reverse complement strand
CGCATGAACCATTTGGGAATGATTAATCAGAAACAAGCCCAACGTGCTCGTCGTTCTCGCATTGAAATCAGTCCAAAAGCCCGAGAAGAGTTATCAGAAATTCGTGCCCCCTATTTTTATAATCATGTGTTGCAAGAGTTAAAACAGTTACTGGGTTCGGAATTAGCTGCAGAAGGCAATTTTATTATCGAAACGGGCTTGGATTTGAATTTACAACAGAAAGCGAAAACCAAACTTCGAGAGCATCTTAACCGTCAGGGAGAATCTTTAGGGTACCACCAAGGAGCAGTGGTTAGCCTAGATAGTCAAACGGGAGCCATTTTATCCTTAGTTGGGGGTCGAGATTATCAAAGCAGTCAATTTAATCGTGTTAGCCAAGCGCAACGTCAACCGGGTTCTACGTTTAAGGTATTTGCTTATGCTGCTGCCTTAAACGGGAGAATCTCTCCCCATCAAACCTATTCTTGTGATCCTTTACGGTGGCAAGGACAAACTTATCGCGGGTGTCAACGCAGTAGTGGGAAAATTAGTTTAGCTCGGGGGTTAGCCCAGTCTGAAAATGTGGTTGCGCTGAGATTAGCCAGAGATGTGGGGTTACAAAATGTAATTCGTATGGCGAAACAATTAGGGATCAATTCCTCTTTACAAGCCGTTCCCGGATTAGTCTTAGGACAAAGTGAAGTGACGCTTCTGGAAATGACAGGAGCTTATGCTGTGTTTGATAACAATGGCATTAAAAATCGTCCTCATGCCATTGAGCGCATTTATGATGGTCAAGATTGCAGTCATCCCCATGATTACCAGACGTGTCGCGTGATCTATGATTATGAAAATGATCCCCAGCGCGATCGCGCTGTCATTGATGCAACAATCGCCCAAACCATGACCCAATGGTTACAAGGGGTGGTTCAAGACGGTACCGGACAAGCAGCTAACATGAATCAAACAGTTGCTGGGAAAACGGGAACAACCAATGATGCAGTCGATTTATGGTTTATTGGCTATCTCCCCAATCAAGATATCACTACCGGTGTCTGGTTAGGCAATGATGATGCTTCTGGCACCAGCGGCAGTAGCAGTCATGCTGCCCAACTTTGGAAAAATTATATGCAATTGCGGTAACAGGCTAATTTTCTAGCAGTTCCACCACCCCAGTTGCCCCATCAATTTTGACTAACTGACCATCTTGGAAAGTAACAATAGCATTGGGGATATTCATTACGGCAGGGACACCGTATTCGCGAGCGATGATTGCCCCATGAGAAAGTCTTCCGCCTACTTCAGAAATTAATCCCCCAGCACGGGCAAGTAAAACGCCCCAACCGGCATCAGTATAGGGAACAACCACAATGGTATCTTGGTTAACATCAATCGGTTCTGATAAATTTGGGATTACTTTGATACGACCTGTTGCTTGACCGGAACTTGCCCCAATTCCTTCCCAACGTTTTTGCGAGGAAAGAAACCTTTTTTGATTATTCCAACTAACTGCACTCTGTTGCGGTGGATTCCCATAAACCACATAAGGGACGATGGTCATTTTCTCATCTTCACTAAATTGGAAACGGCGTTCTCGGAGTCGGTAGGGAATTTGTTCCCGCAATTGGGGATCATCATCTTTAATCAATTGGCGTACTTCCGAGAGTTTCAGGAAAAAGATATCCCCTGATTCTGCTAATAAGCCATTGTCTAACCAAATTTGTTCTAGGGCTAAAAAACTCCAACGAAGATGGGCTAACAGACGATTATAAATTTCCGCCGTTTCTGCTTTGAGGTCTAAGCGTTTCTGTACCGCATTTTGTTTCCAACCAGCACTGCTTTGATTCCAAGACGCTTCACTGGGTTGAGTTCCATCGTGAAAGAAAAATTGGGCAAACAGCGATCGCGCGGGACTGGGATTTTCTTGCCATCGGGGAACTGCAATATCGGTAGCCGCTTCACTTAAATAACCGTAACGCCCTAACCAATCTTGAAATTGCTCTAAGATACTTTCTCCATCAGGGAGTTCGGCTAAGGTAGCAAATAAAGAAGGGGCACTCATATCTTCCATTTGTTCGGTGGGAACTAAATTTCTTGCCTCCCGAGCAATTTGAGCTAGTTCATGACTGGAAGCAACTTCTGGTAAATGGTTGTAGTTTAATTGTTGATCACTAACTTGGAGTAAGTTTTGTCGCAGTGAAAAACTGATTGGGGCGAGGATATTATAGTAGGTGGCAGTTTGTAGGGCATTTAAAATCATCTCAATGCGAGTGAGTAATGCTTGTGGGGAGAAAAGTTGGATGGATTGGTTTTGTAACTGTTGCAGGGTGGGAAGAAATAAAGACTCTTTATCTGCTGCAAACTCCTTATTTAAGCGTAATTCTCGTAAGCTAAGACGAGCTAATCCTGGAAGGTTGCCAACGGTGGCAAATAATGATGGACGGCTCAATTTAGCCCCTCGGGTGAGAAATTCTAAACTTTCTGGGGGTAGCCCCATGCGTTGAAAAATTTCCCCTAAAAGGGTGGCGTTAAAATAAGCTCGACTATAGTGTAGCGTTGCGGTTTGATTAAAGTTTAAATCTTTGGCGCGATCGCCGAGACAAATTTTAAATAAATTTCCCCACACTTGACAAGTTAAGGGTCGATTAATGGACCAAGTAAGGGGACGAATCACCCCTGGAATGACCTCAGCTGCAATTTTGCGTGTCCAAATGGGCTGTAAGTTTGTAATGGGGCGACTTTGTAGAAGCCACAGGGTTTCCCCATCAAAGGTCCATTCGATATCTTGGGGCAAGCCATGAAACCGATCTTCTAATTCTCTAGCTAATCCCGCAACATCTTCCAGTACGGAGGTGGGAACGTTTCCCTCCCCTTCAATTTCGGGCGTTCCGTTGTGATAAATCACCCGATATTGTTCTGGGGTTTTTTCTCCTGAAACCACCTGTGCTGCTTCCCCAGGCAGGGCTTCAATGACCACAGCATCTTGAATTTGATTAACTGGATCACGACTAAAAGCAACCCCAGAAAATTCTCCTCGAATTTGCTGCTGCACTAAAACTGCCATGGCAGAATCTTGTTGTTGCTGTAAGCGACGATATTGGGCAGCAGTGGCATAATTGTAAGATGCCTGACATTGCAATATCCCATCTTGGAGTGCTTCTTTATTGGTGATATGGGAAACACTCTGATATTGACCCGCAGCAGAACTTGCTTTAGTATCTTCTCCAATTGCCGAAGAACGGACAATTAGCGGATTCTGTTCGGAGGGAGAAGCCAAATCAATTAACGGGGCAGGATCATCCCCTGCAGGAAGCACCCAACCTTGGGGCACAGGATATCCCCACCGTTTCAGTTGTGACAAAGTCGCCGCTTTTTGTCCCACCTTATGGGCTTGCAGTTTATCATCGAGGGAAAAAATGCCCCGATCGCCGCGAAAGAATTTAAATATTTTGGTGTTTCCTTGATTGTTGGGTAAATCCAGATCATCTGGAATTTTATAGTAAATGGTAAATAATAACCCTGATAGCACGATCGCGCCGACAATTCTAGAATAATCATCAGGGTGAAAGGCAGCAATCATCAATGGCATTAACACTAAAATCGTATTGCGCCCAATCACGCGATCGCGGACAATGGTAAAGCCAACGCCACCAATAAGAGCAATAAAGCCCGCTACAATGGGATCATGAGCCACAATTCCCCACACGACATTTGTGGTTCCTGCTCCTTGGGCTTTCACATACCGTCCCATCACCAGTGCCATAAGCGCAATTAATTCCCAAACGGGTTCTTGGGGAAAAAACTGTCTTGTGACTACGACAGCAGCAATGCCTTTGGCAGCTTCGGAGAGAACTGCGAGAATGCCAACGACTGTACCGCTATGATAAAAGGCTGCGGAAACAGACACATTGCCTGTTCCTAATTTCGTTAAGTCTTGACCTTTTAAGGTTAATGTTAACCAATGAATGAGGGGTAATGCGCCTAAAATCGGGCAAATTAGAAAAATAAAAAATGCACCCCAAAGTTGTGTGAGTGTCATAAATTACAAACAATTGAACTTATTATTTATGATCTGATCGTATCGTTTGTTACGAGTTCAGGGGTAATAACGAGTCGTTTAATAAATGGTATTTTACCACCGAGCAGTCATTAATAATCCGGGGAAAATCTCCACCCTTGTTTAGTCAAATCAATAAAATCTAAGAAAATAACTGGTTTTGCTCAACAATAGCCTTAACCATTCCGCGACTACCTCGTTTAGTAATATAAATAATTGTTCCTTTTAATTTTCCTGTGTTTTTGAGTTCATTGACTTTTTTACTAAGGGTATGTTGATTATAACCAGTAATGATAAAAATTTGGTCAGTCTCTTTTAATTTAGATTCAATTCTGTTAACAGAGATTTTATTATCATCATTGGGAATAATATGACATTCTTGAAAACCATATTCGTTTTCTAGTTCATTTTGGGCTCTCTCACATGCGCGAGGATGACCACCAATTAAAGCAACTTTTAAATCTTCAAATGAGGGAGATTGGCTGGGATTTTTGTTGCTCAATTTTGTTTCCTTAGCTATTTTTAAGGCGTTGTTTTCTTGATGGAGTTGCTGTATTTTCGCTTCTAGTTGAATGCAATTTTGTTCTAATTGTTGATTATTATGTTCTAATTTTTCAATTTCTTGGATATAAGCCGTTTCTTGCTGCTTAAAATTTTGTTCTAACTCGTTTTTTGATTGAAGAAGTTCGTCATTTTGCTCAGTAAACCAATTTTCCATTTGTTGATAGGTGTGCTGCAAGTTGTTATAGGCTTGCTTTTGTTGGGTGAGCTTGAATTGTAGTTGAAAAAGTTCTTGTTGATGATCCTGTAATTGTTGCTCTAAATCCTCATTCCTCTCTAACAGTTGGTTATTTTGTTGCGTTAAAGAGGCTTCCCGTGCTTGATAAGTTTGCTCTTTATATTTTAGAACGCCTTTCAATTGCTGGAGTTCTTTTTGTTTCTCCTGCAGTTGCTGTTCCGCTTGCTGTTTGCTATGGTTGAGTTGGTCAATTTTTCCCTTGTGGTGTCCTAAAATAAAAAAGGACGCGATCGCGGGAGTTGAGGCTGTAGCTATTACTAACCGTTGCACGCGATCACCTTGGACAAAAGCAAATAGGGTAAAAGCGGTTAAAATTGAACCTGAAGCAAATAAAACAGGCTTGGTAGTAAGGGGTTTCCAGTTGAATTGGGGTTTTCTGAGAGTGGGATTTAGCATAATGATTTCCTCTGGAACAACCTACAATCGTTTTTATCAGAAAGTGGGATTTGATGCAGTCTCCTTGGAATACTAATCTGTTATAGTTGGGCTTTAGAACAGGAGACTCGGGATTCCACGTTTCCAGTGGCTAACGTTATCAAGTTTTATAAGTAATCTGTATCACAACTATCAACGTTGCGATGCTATTCACGCTTTTAAACGAGTTTTCTCTTCCTCTATGATAGCTTTATCAATCTGCAACCGATCTTGTCATTGGTAGTAGGGGGTTTTCCCCGTGAACTTGCTTAATACATTTGATCGCGCTATTGATCATCATTTCTAGTCCTTTGGGTAAAAAACGTTACCTTAAAAAAAGAGGGTAAAAGTGTAAATTTTCATTTCACTGGGCTTGAAATAGCTAGACCTGAAATGGTTAAATTAGGCTAATTTATCAATAGAGAAATATTTCTAGGGAGTCATCAATTGAGTCGAAAAGCCATCTTAAAAGTAGGAGTTGGATTAATCACTTTGAGCTTAGTCGTTGCTGCTGGATGCAATAAGAATACCACTCAGACGACACCGGGTAATACCGTTAAAAGTTTCTATCAAGCGATGAAAAATGAAAACTATGATAAGGCTCTCGAATTCGTGTCAGAAGATTCTTGGGATAAACTAAGTATTGATCAAAAAGCATTTAAAAAACGACTTCAAGAATCAGGAAGTACTCAATTTACTAAACTCGATAAAGTTATTATTGAAGATGAAACCATTAAAAATGGGCGTGCTGAAGTAACAGCTAGATTCGTGATTGATGGCGAGACAGTAAAGGATAATCATAAAGTATATCTTGTCAAGGAAGATGGAACTTGGAAACAAGATATGTATAAAACGCAGAAACAAGCAGGGAAGCGAGGAAGACAAAGCGCAAAACAATCGGAGGCAAAGCAATTTTTAGGAGCGCTTAATCGAGCCCAGCAAGCCTATTACTTAGAAAATCAAACTTTTGCAGAAAAGATTGAGTCGCTTGATATTCCT
>JAHEOB010000268.1 GCA_018610095.1 Halothece sp. MAG | reverse complement strand
AGGAATCAACCCTTTGATATCCCTAATTAATTTTGACATTTTGTTATAAATCGCAATCACTCAAATTTTGTTACAGTTTGTTACTGTATTTTAAGGTCACTCTGCCAAAAGTTACATCTGACTTTAGAAGGTTTCTCAGCACTGCTCATCCATTTTCAATCAAAGGCATCCTATCAAAAAGCAGTTAAGTTACACTAAAAAGTGATTTGTACCATTTACAAAACTTACTTTGATAAGTGAGCCAAGGGATATCCTTTAATTCCTTACGGGATTATAATGATTAATGTTTTTATCTTGGTTAAAATCTCTGCGGCTACGTCCAGTTGACCAACGATACGCTCTCCTCGAAGCCTGTTTAATTGGGATCATTTCTGCAGTAGCAGCACTGACACTTAAACAAGGAATTGGTTGGGTTGGTAGTTATCGCGTTTATGCTGCGAATGAAATTGGTTGGTTTATACTGCCGCTAGCAGGATTTGTTTTTGGTGGATTAGCAGGTTTTTTGTTGCAATGGGGCTCTCCTGAAGCAAAAGGGGGAGGCATTACCCAAGTCAAAATGGTGTTAGCCCAATATCCTGGGGCACTTTCCTTACGCTCAGCAGTGGTAAAACTGTTAGGCACCATTGTCATTCTTGGCGCCGGTTTCACCCTAGGTAGGCGAGGACCCACAGTAAATATTGGGGCGGCTTTGGCAGCACAATTGAGTATGTGGCTTCCTAGTTCTCCACAACACCGCCGTCAGATGATTGCTGCAGGGGCTGCCTCAGGATTAGCGGCTGGGTTTAATACGCCCATTGCTGGGATTCTCTTTGTCATCGAAGAGTTAATGCGGGATATTTCTGGGTTTACCCTAGAAACAGCTATTCTTGCTTCCTTTACTGGGGCAGTGGTGTCGCAATTAATTGAAAGCCCCGAGCCGAGATTACCCAACATTGTTGCAGAAGGGGATATTGCCTTTAATCCAGAAGAAATTCCCTTTTTTTTAATTTTGGGATTTGCTGCGGGATTATTAGGGGTTTTATTTAATCAAGGCGTTTTATCCAGTATTAATCTTTATGAAAAATTTTTGGGCTCTCTTCCGTTACGAATTGCAGTGGCAGGATTCCTTTCAGGCTCAATTGTTGCCACCTTACCTGATTTTTTTCGTAATAATGCAGGATTGCGAGACTTTTTAATTACAGGGGAAAGCGGTTGGCAAGTGACTGCTTTGGTTTTAGTAGCTTATTTTTGCTTAACCATTATTGCCTCTGGTTCAGGGGCACCGGGGGGACTGTTTTCCCCAGGATTAGTATTGGGATCAGCATTAGGCTATCTCATTGGCGTAGCGAAAGTGGCACTGATGGGCTTTGGGAGTGAAACCACTTATGCCTTAGCTGGCATGGGGGCTGTCTTTACTGCCATTGTGCGTGTTCCCGTCACTGCGATCGTGATTATTTTTGAGTTGACGGCGAGTTTTGAATTAGTTTTGCCCTTAATGATTACTTGTGCCACCGCTTATATCGTTGGTGAAAGTATCTCCTCAGGCTCGCTTTATCAAAAATTATTAGCCAACCAAGGCATTGATCTCCAAGACGAAGCAAAAGTTAATCCTATTTTTGCCCAAAAAACGGCAGCAGAAGTCATGACATTCCCTGTGGAAAGTGTATCCCCTGATTTAACCTTAGAAGAAACCTATAAACTGTTTTCCAGCTCTGCTCATCATGCCTTTCCCGTCACGGAACAAGGGAAATTACTGGGAATCATTACGGAAGGGGAACTCGGTAAGTTTATTGGCTCGTCTCAATCGTTAGTATTGCGAGATATGATGACCCCACAACCGATTTCTGTTCCACCAGATGCTTCCCTGCAATACGTTCTTGCGTTACTCAATCGGTATCAAATCTCCCATCTTCCTGTGACGAAACGGCGACGATTGGTGGGAATTATTACTCGTCATGATCTGATTCGTGCTGAAGTGGAAGAACTCAATCAAAGCAATAATCCCCATCCTGAACTAGAGAATCCTGTTCGGGGAGAACCCTCTTATCTTATTTATCAAACTAGGTCGCCGGCTTTAGGGCAAGGACGAATCTTATTACCCATTGCCAATCCTAATACCACGGTTCATTTAACAGAAATCGCTAGCGCGATCGCGCATTCTCGTCAAGCAGAATTAGAAATTTCCTATCTGATCAAAGTTCCTCGTCACACCCCTCCCAATCAGACTTGGGTTAATCCCACTCCCGGCCGACGATTATTGCAACAAGCGGAAGCCATTGCAATTGAACAAGATATTCCTGTTCATACCCAACTTAGAACTACCCATGATCGCAGTGAAACCCTTTTTGAACTCCTGAAAGAGCGCAAAATTTCTTTGCTTGTCATGGGTTGGAAAGGACCCAATCACCTTTTCAATGATCGCTTATTTGGCAGTATTACGGAGAAAATGATGCGGCAAGCCCTGTGTGATGTGGTGTTAGTGAAACCAGCCACTCAGCCTTTGCCCAAGCAACGTTTATCCGCTTCGCAACGCTGGCTCATTCCGTTTCCCATTGATCATCCCAAAGCCCCCCAACTGTTAAAGTTATTACCGCAACTGACTCCCGTCGAGCAAGAAACTAACTATATTTTATGTCCAAGCGATGGCAATGGTGATCTTTGTCAGCATGAGTGGCGCATCCTCGAAGAAACCGCCCAGCAATTACAACAACAACTGAAGCGTTCCGTTGAAGTAATTTCCCATGTGCAAACTGACAACAAAAATCCCGTGTTACAATTAGCCCACGAGCAACAGTGTGATGTCATTGTGTTAGTGGGAACGGTTCCGCAATCCACTTTCAGTCTCGAATACAATTTTCAAAAGAACCGATTAGGAATAATTGCCAAGCGATTTCGAGGCACTGTGATCTTATTTCGCCCTTGCTAAAACTGTGAGTGGATAGCTGTTATCGTTTTAATGAAGCCTTGTTAAGCAGTTGGGGAATGCTTGATCAAAATGCGATCAGAAACAAAATCATTAATAGCTTTGAGAATCAAGGTGGAATCTAATGAATCAAAATGGTGATACAGCTCAAGAGTCTCCAGTTTCTCTACAACGAAACCAACAAGAAGTGTTACTCACGTTTCCGCCTCCCCCTAGCGAAGAAACCATTGATGATTGGGGAGAGTTATGGCAAAACTTAAAACATCGCCTGAATGGCAGTGAACGTTTTTGGGAATCTGGTGCTTTTGTCTGCATTCAAGCCCGGGATCGGCTCTTTGATTCCTCTAAACTCAGCGCGATCGCGCAAGCTTTGGCTGAAGTGGGATTAACCTTGCATTGTGTGGAAACTACTCGTCGGCAAACAGCAGTGGCAGCAGCAACGGCAGGATATTCGGTGAGACAACCCTCTCCCACCACTCCCTTAACGCGATCGAGCCCTACTCAACAGTTTAAACAGCAAGAACCCCTTTATTTAAAAAATACGATTCGTTCTGGAACAGAAGTGCGTCATGAAGGAACCATTATCTTGGTGGGGGATGTCAATCCTGGGGGAGCGGTGATGGCTTATGGCGATATTATCATTTGGGGGCGACTGCGAGGATTAGCCCATGCCGGTTTAAAAGGCGATCGCGCTTGCCGCATTCTAAGCTTACAATTGCAAGCCACTCAACTGCGCATTGCCGATGTCGTGGCACGCACCCCATCCACTCATCCCGCTCAGTTACAACCAGAAATTGCTTATATTGCTGCTGATGGAATTCGGATAACCCAAGGACTTGATTTTCTGAAAACTTACCATTTCGTGAGTGAAAAACAATTTTGGCAAGAACGCTCCTTTTAATGAATAATAGACAATTACATCATCTCTAAAACAACTAAAATTGAACTAACTTATGAGTCGTATTATTGTTATTACCTCAGGAAAAGGTGGCGTTGGAAAAACGACAACCACAGCCAATATTGGCTCTGCCTTAGCCCGATCAGGTAAAAGTGTTGCCGTGATTGATGCCGATTTTGGGTTACGTAATTTAGACTTATTATTAGGCTTAGAAAATCGGGTGGTTTATACTGCCATTGATGTCATTAATGGGGAGTGTCGTTTAGAACAAGCCTTAGTTAAAGATAAACGGCAACCGCGATTAGTGCTATTGCCCGCAGCCCAAAGTCGTGGCAAAGAGTCTATTACTCGGGAACAGATGAAGGAAATTGTTACCCGATTAAGCGCTAAGTTTGATTATGTCATTATTGATTCCCCTGCTGGTATCGAAATGGGCTTCCAAAACGCGATCGCGCCTGCCAGTGAAGCCCTCATTGTTACTACGCCAGAAGTGGCAGCGGTTCGAGATGCGGATCGGGTAATTGGATTACTAGAAGCAAACAGTATTAACAACATTAAACTCATTGTTAACCGCGTTAAACCTGAAATGATTAAAGCGGATGAAATGATGAGTGTGGATGATATTTTAGAAATTTTAGCGATTCCCCTGATTGGGATTATTCCCGATAATCAAAAAGTTATTCTGTCTAGTAATCGCGGAGAACCGTTAGTCTTAGATGAAAAACTATCAACCCCAGGGGTGACTTTAAAAAATATTGCTCGCCGTTTAAATGGAGAAGATGTACCATTTGTGGATTTAATGGCTTCCCAAGAGAATTTTCTCAATCGACTCCGTCGTTGGTTTACGGAACCCTCGCGGTAAATTTTATTAGGGGGAGATAAGGAAAATGAAACTGCCCATAAGAATGGATTAACCAATAGAATGATGACTATTTTAAACCGACTTTTTAAGCGCAACTCTTCCAACAGCAGTCGCGAATCTGCTAAAAAACGCCTAAAGCTCATTATTTCTCATGATCGCACGGGACTCAATGAAGAAACCATTGAAGCCATGCGCCAAGAAATCCTGGAAGTAGTTGCCCGTTATGTGGAACTAGATGTGGATAGTGCCGAGTTTAACTTAGACAATGACGAGGGAATGACCTCCATTGTTGCCAATCTTCCGATTCGTCGCGTCAAAGAATAAGCGGTGGCATGGCAAAGGAGTCTCCTAGCCTTGTGATTAAAATCAACTATTAATCCCCCTCACCAGGTGAAGGGGAAGTAATGACCGTTATTCTTCTACAGGATAAAATAATTTGGTTTCATCAGAATATTGCCACTGAATGTTTTCAGGATCACGTTGGCGAGTCCACTCCGAAAAATCAGGGTCTAACTTCCGTTTTCCAACGGTACTGGAATGAACTTGCAGTCGTCGGGCAAGTTCCGCTTGAATGAGAGAAACATCATTATTGGTTGGGGAAGCAACCTGACTTTGATGATAAGAGAGGGTTGCTGTTGGGGTTACGGGTTGAGAAGCAGCAACGGGTTCATTGGTAGCCGCGATCGCGCTGGTTTGAGTGTCAGTTTCCTCCTGCTCCTCTCGTTCAATCACCTCAAAGGATTCTGGTTCGGTAAAAAAGTCTTCCACTGCACTTGCTGTCAAGAAATAGTAAACTTCCCCTTGGTTGGGCAGTTCTTGCTTTTTAGCATTAAATTGTTGTGCTTTGTAATCAAGAAATTGATGGGCTCGGTTGCCTTCAATATTGGCTTGAGTCGCCAAATCAATTGGTGTAACGCAACCGTTATTCTCTTGAATTAATTGGTTGAAACTAGGATTCACTTGATTAATAAACCGTTGCCATTGCCATTGTTGCCAAACTTGCCAAATAATGATTAGCAATAGCAACGCCAGCAAAATCGGCCAAGCGGTTGCAATAACAACCGCCGTTAGCGCAAGTGGAATCAGGAGAATGAGAAAAGAAGTTGCACCCTTGTCAATTACGTTTCCAGTCATGGGTTTATGGACTCAATTATCAGCAATTCTGAATTTCATCACTGGCATACCACCAGCAAGTTTTTATTCACTCTTTCGATCTATTGTCCACTAATTTTGCCGATTGCGTTGCATCAATTTATATCACTTGCGCAATCATATTAAATCACAAAAAAATAACTATTTATCATGGAATTATTAACTAATTTAAATCACGAATATTGCCACAACATCAAAGTTGTTGCGACGGATTTTGATGGCACAGTCACGGATCAGGGGATTTTACCGGCTAATGCAATTGAAGCTTTGTTACGGTTGCAAACCACCGGTATTGCTGTCATTATTGTCACCGGTCGTTCCGCAGGTTGGGTGAATGCCTTACGATATTATTTACCCATTCGTGGCGCGATCGCGGAAAATGGTGGTTTATATTATGCTGAGGCACAATCTTGGCCGAGGTTTCTTGTTCCTATAACTTCAATAACGGAACATCGTCATCAACTTGCAACGCAATTCCAACAACTTGCCAGCCAGTTTCCGCAAATCCAAGAATCAACGGATAATCCCTTTCGTTTCACCGATTGGACATTTAATGTTGCAGGTTTATCCACAAGCAATTTAAAGCAATTGGCGACAACATGCCAACAACAGGGTTGGGGATTTACCTACAGTAGTGTGCAATGCCACATTAAATTGCCAGAACAAACCAAAGCGCAAGCCTTAAAAACGGTTTTGCAACAAGATTATCCCAACCTAGAAAAACAGCAAGTTTTAACAGTAGGAGATAGCCCCAATGATGAATCCTTATTTAATTCGGATTGGTTTCCGCTATCAGTTGGCGTTGCCAATATTGCTAATTATCGGGAACAATTAACGCATCTTCCACAATACATTACCCAAGCAGCAGAAGGCAAAGGATTTTATGAATTAGCCAAGTATTTGGTTAGTGATTCATAATTTTTCAAGTTGATAATTTAAGCTGTTTAATTGTCGATAACATTTACAGGGAGGAAAACGGTTAATACTTCTCCCACTTCCTCCCGTTGGCGAACGGTTAATTTTCCACCAAGGGCTTGAAAGATATTTTTAGTAACATTTAAGTTCAGGCTGAGATTCCCAGTTTCAGGTTGTAACGTTAATAATTGACCAATGGATTTTTCCTGAGAAGACGTTTTTTGTTCTGTTTCTCCATTGTGACTTTGCGATAACAGTTGTAACTTAATCTGATGTCCGACAGTGGTGACTTGAACCTTAATTGTACCTCCCATGGGTAAACGGGCAGTAAAATTTTCCATTAACCCCGTTAATACTTGTCTAAGCAATTCGGGATTACTAATGACAGTGGGTAACTGTTCGGGAAGAATGACATCTAATTCTACATTGCGACGCTGTGCTTGTTTTTTCCAATCCGGGATACTTCTAGCAAATAAATCTTCTAGCGGAATAGGGGTTAAATGCACATCTTGATCACTTTTTGCTTCCAGTTCCGTTGCTTGGAAAATTAGTTCCATGCGGTTAATTTGTTCCGTACATTCTTGATCAATGACCCGTAACCGTTTGATGACATCGTCACTTAAATCCGTTCGCTTCAACAGTAATCGCGTCAGCATCCGAATGGTGGTTAAGGGGGTTCTCACTTCATGAGTGAGGGCTTGTAATAATTCGACATCCGTAGAATGGCTTGTCTCAGGGATAGTTTCAGTTTTGCTGGAAATGTCGGAATCACTAGGGAGATTTGCCAGCATTTGGCGCGTAAACTCGGTAACTAGCTGATAGTGAGGGGCAGTTAACGGAAACTGTTGGCGAATCTTTTCAATTGTGGATAACTGTTGGGGACAGTGGGATTGTAAGCGGGAACGTAGCGTCAGCCATGCTTTTTCAGTTACTTCTGGATCAAAGGAAAAATCAAAACAAGATACGCCATCTTCCCTTACCGTCAACACCATCAATAGTGAAAATTTTGGGGTAAATAGTAAACAAAATTGTTCCTTTTGTAAGGGATCGTTTTCGGATAACCGAACCTCTTGTAAAGAGTGACGACTACTGTTGCTAACCGGTGCCAACCTCAGCGATCGCTGTCTAGACTGGGATGGCGGCGTCAACACTACCGATTTTAATCGGGAATGGGTCATTACGGGGGCGGGACTTGATAGGATGAGTCCCTGCATTTCCTGCCAATGGTGAAGTAACGATTCTAAGGCAGCGATCGCGCCATACCACTGTTTCCATCCTCTCAATGCGCCTTGGGATTGTTGCTGTGAACCTAGATGAGAAGATGGCTGTTCTGCTTCGATAATTTGGCTTAACACTGGCAATTGCTTGACTGTCACCACGTGCCCCCCTTTCTCTTTTCTCGCGACTTACTGCCATCATAAGTGATTGCTTTAAAGCAACTGTAGCCGTATAACCGAACGCATAAGTGGCAATTTCCACTCCTTGGCGGAGAAAATCGGTTGTTATTGCTATGATCATCTATCAAATAGTAGATTTTTAATTAATTTTAAGGAAAATTCTGGGTATTGAAATTCCCCCTAGACAGAACTGCCAAGACACGATTAAATATAAAAGGTTACTAATGTAGCCTTATAGCAAACTCAAATCGATAAATTGGGGGTGGTGTTGTTAATGTTGTAATGGATGCCCAAAAAAAGGAGCTTCTAGCTAATATAATCCTTGTCAAATAGGGAATTACAACGATTCGCTAACCGTTGGTTAACCGCTATGGATACTCTAATTTTGTAACTAATTGGGATGATTGAGAAAAATTTTCCCAATAGGGTTAAAATTAAATCTGAAGCCACTAGAAAGACAATATTCCAATTCAATCTCTCATGGTAGGGATGATATTATCCCTAAAAACGATATTGATTAAAGATAAGGTCAACCTACTCT
>JAHEOB010000267.1 GCA_018610095.1 Halothece sp. MAG | reverse complement strand
CTGTCACGCCCATACCACCGAATTTTTTCTTCCAATTAATGGGATGGACTACCTACTCCCTCTGAGGTTAACTGAACAAAATATACTCAGCAGGAGCACTATCATGAATGTTATCTATCTCGGTATTGATCTGGCTAAAAATGTTTTTCAGCTTTGTGGATTAAATCAGGCGGGTAAACCGGTTTATAAAAAACGCACTGATCGTAAAACGTTACTACAGACCGTCGCGAATATTCCGGCCTGCCTGATTGGAGTGGAAGCCTCCACGGGCGCATTTTACTGGCAGCGTGAATTCGAAAAACTGGGACATAAGGTAAAAGTGATCAGTCCCCAGTATGTAAAACCCTTTGTCCGCGGGCAAAAAAATGACGGTAATGATGCACAGGCTATCGCAATTGCTCTGATGCAGCCAACAATGCAGTTCGTACCACCCAAAAGCCCTGAACAGCAGGATATTCAGGCTCTGCACCGTGCAAGACAGCGTATTGTTAATCACCGCACTGCGACAGTCTGTCAAATCCGGGGACTGCTGCTTGATCGGGGAATAACAATCGGCGCGGCAGTCTCAAGAGTTCGTCGTGCTGTTCCGCTTATTCTTGAAGATGCTGAAAATGGCCTTAGCGTTAGAATGCGCAGGACGATTGCAGAACTTTATGATCTCTTTAACGATCTTGGTCGTCGTATAAGCTTTTTTGATAAAGAAATTGATGCTGTGTTCAGGCAATCAGAAGCCTGCCAGCGCATTGCCAAAGTTAAAGGCATCGGCCCCAAAACAGCAACAGCTGTTGTTGCCGCGATTGGCAAAGGAACTGAATTTAAAAATGGTCGTCACTTTGCCGCATGGCTTGGTCTGGTTCCACGACAGCACTCGAGTGGTGACAGGCAGGTACTGATGAATATGACGAAAAAAGGCGACAAGCATTTGCGAACCTTATTTATTCATGGAGCCAGGGCAGTCGTTAGAGTGGCTGCAAATAATAATGAGGGTTATTTAAATCAATGGGTTAATCAGCTAAAAGAGCGACGAGGATTTAACAAAACGACCGTTGCAGTCGCCAATAAAAATGCCAGAATTATTTGGTCAATTCTTCACAATGAAACAGAGTACAGACCGGCAGTGTAATAGCATACCTTTAAAAGTTGCAAAGTATTGAAAAATGGCCACAGGTTGAACCTGCACGATCGGAACCTGACTATTATATTGGCCTTCGTGGCCGTCCAGTTGTTGAGGCGATTGTGTGCGGATTACCCATTTGGGCACAGATATTTCTGATGCCGGATAGATGTAAGCAACAACCTAAAACCTGATTCAGTACTTGCAAAACGGAGGTAGTCCATAGATATAATATGTGGCGTTACTGATCCCGTTCTGGCGGCAAATTTCGTCGATCTTCATACCGGAGTCAGCCAGCTTTAAAATACTGACGATCTGCGATTCGGTAAAACGTGCTTTTTTCATCATGACCTCTGCTGTTTTCAGGGCAGAAAATCTAATTATAGCTGTTTCATTTTAGGGGAAGTGGACACATGCAGCAGAATTGCTGTAAGAAAGGCTGCGTGGAATGGAGAAAAAGCGATGGTTGCGAATGCCTGAATGGGATCAGTGCACCTGAAAAGTGGCTTTCCGGTTAAAAACACATCAAAGACGGCATTTTCATATATATAGTGATGAATAACTGCATTATCAAAAGGATGATTCGCCGTTAAATTCATGCTCAGGGGCACCCAAAAGAAGCGATTCAATCTCCTAACCATGTACGGTTGGGCTTCAGCCCCCCCAAACAGCACTTATTCAGTACAGGGAAATGACAGGTTTCTTGATGCCGCAGGCGTGAGCGTAGCGAGTCAGTGTGTCAATGCTGGCTTTGGTGATGTTGTTTTCCAGACGGGAAATAACCGGAGGTGTAACTCCCATGCGTTCAGCAACCTGTGCTTTCGTCAGGTTGTCATGCTTACGCCATTCAGCAAGTAGCTCTCTGAGCTTTTCCTTACGTTCTTCTTCCTGCCACGCAGAGCGATATTCATCGTTCTGCATCCATTCATTATGCAGTTCTTTATGGCTTACCAGTTTCATTTAGTACCTCCGCTAACCGCTTTTTGGCGAGATCGATTTCATTCGCAGGTGTTTTCTGTGACTTTTTGATGAAAACCCGGAGCATGATGATGGTATTACCTTTGTGGTATACCCAGATCCCCCTTGCTATATCTGTTCCCATCGTGCGGATCTCAAAAAGTCCATCGCCCAGGGGCTTTGTGTCCGGTTCCCGCAATAATCGGGCATCATATTCCAGTTTGCTAATGAGACGGTCAAACTTTACTCTGATTTTAACGGGTAATGCTGTCGCTTCTTCTCTGGCTTCCGGATGATAAACAACGAGAAACATGTGATCTCCTATTTCTGTTTATATTAACCTATACGCTAATTTCAATCAAGGGGAAATTAACTTGTAAGCTAATTGTATTGATAGTTGTCACAACTATTTTGTCAGCGCGAGTTCCATTGAGAAGCAGGTATTTATGCGCGTCAGCGCATGTCAGGCGGCAAAAATGGCTGAAAATGTCACTGTGGTCAGATGGCCGCCGCAGCCCGGCAGAGCCGGTGACCGGCTGTTACAGTCCGCATACCTCCTCCGTCCTGCCGGAACATACCGGCCATAAAACCGTTCTGTTCTTTCGTGTTCCTGCCTTTGGCCGCAGTTGGCCGGGCTTGTCCGGCTGTACTGCGCGTTATGCTGTGTTTGCACGGCATTACGGGGAATAGTAAACCGTATCTGAAACCTCACCATTCTGAGCGGCGGGAACGTAGTTCCCTGTGAGCGAAGGCATTATCTGGTGTTTACTTGATGGGTGCGCTTAAAAAAACGCGCCCAATCTCCTTTTTATTAAAAAAGGACGTTTAGTTCAGAAGCTAAGAACGAATTTAACCGGATTCATACCGGTCTGTACGAAGTTAACTGATGGTCTTTCATGTCATACGAAATTAACTGGCGGTATAATGAACAATTACCGGGTGTGATGACACCGCCACGCGCTCCGCCGGTAAAAAAGTACCGGGCCGGGACATAAAAACAGGACATTTCCGGCAGAAAGCCAGCACGAAAACCGCCGGGAAGGCGGTCAGTTCAGACAGGGACGGAATTAATGGTCAGGCAGGTTATCGAGGTAACACTGATACAGCAGCTCGCCGTGCAGCGCAGGGAACTGCGATTTAATCCGCTGCTCCAGCGCACGGACAACGGCTACCGGATTAATCTGCTTCCAGCGCTCATACAGCCGCCAGGCATTTCCGGGCGTGCCTTCCTGCGGACGGGACGCTTTCAGCTGTGCTTTCTTCTCTTTCAGTGCTTTTTCCAGG
>JAHEOB010000266.1 GCA_018610095.1 Halothece sp. MAG | reverse complement strand
TGCCAAGGTTACTACATCAGAATTAAGTTGCTCAAACACAGTACAGGTATTGCCCTTGGTGATTCCTAAAAATCCCCAACTAACAACTGAACCATCATCTTTTAGGGCTGCAAAAGCAAATTGATTGCGAAATTCTCCCATTGTCCGTTCGGGCGTGGCTGGTTGCAAGCGAACCCACTGGCCAGTTTCTGCAATAGAGGTTTGGGAAATTCCGATACACCCTGCTAACAATAAAGTGGTTGCACTTAATGATAAAAGTCTAGTTTTTAAAAACAGTGACGTAATTCCTTTTAGGAATATTGAATTAATTTTATAGTATCACGATCTTTTGGTTATTGACCTTAGCAACAATATTCTTTACATTTTTTGAGAGAAGTAAAGAAAAAAATGCTAACATCAGTGAAGATGCTTGAGTAAACCACTTTAATGGTCATAGCAACAAGCAATGTCTCTGAGATGTTAGCAATCTAAACCTTTACCTTGGAATAGCAAATGTCTGTGTTAAGAGTGGTTGAAATCTAGTTTTCCCCTTAAAAACTGGTTCTTTGTGA
Organism: Halothece sp. MAG; assembly: GCA_018610095.1. Lineage (GTDB taxonomy): Bacteria > Cyanobacteriota > Cyanobacteriia > Cyanobacteriales > Rubidibacteraceae > Halothece. The sequence continues at coordinate 11,249 of JAHEOB010000266.1, read as the reverse complement.
CAGGATTGTCAGTACTGAATCCTATAATTTTACTTCAATATCTACCCCTGCGGGTAAATCCAGTTTCATCAAGGCATCAATGGTTTTAGAAGAGGGTTGATAAATATCAATGATACGACGGTGGGTACGTGTTTCAAAATGTTCCCGCGAATCTTTATTCACGTGAGGAGAACGCAACACGCAGTACACTTTGCGCTTTGTTGGTAGTGGTATGGGACCAACAGCGTTTGCATCAGTGCGTTGAGCGGTATCAACAATTTTGTCACAAGAAGTATCAAGTAACCGACGATCAAAGCCTTTAAGACGAATACGAATTTTTTGTTGCTGGATAGTTGCCATAGTTCAATTCATTAATTGTTAAGGTTCACCAATTTTGAGCGAAGAAAAGAGCACCAGAGATTTAGAACTCTGCTGCTCTTGAAGGGTTAAGCAAGTGAGCTATTCCACAATCTTGGAAACAACACCAGCACCAATGGTGCGACCGCCTTCGCGAATAGCAAAGCGCATTCCTTGTTCAATTGCCACTGGATAAATTAACTCTACTGTCATTTTGACGCGATCGCCGGGCATAACCATTTCTGCCGCGCTTCCATCATCGGCGGTAAAGCCTATAATGGTTCCAGTGACATCGGTGGTCCGCATATAGAATTGGGGACGATAGTTTTGAAAGAATGGGGTGTGGCGACCTCCTTCTTCTTTTTTCAGTACATAAACCTCTGCTTCAAACTTGGTATGAGGCGTAATGGAACCAGGCTTGGCAATTACCATTCCCCGTTCCACTTGCTCTTTTTCAATTCCACGAAGGAGAACACCAACGTTGTCACCAGCAATCCCTTCTTCAAGGGTTTTCTGGAACATTTCTACGCCAGTCACCGTGGTTTTACGGGTCTCATCAAAGCCAACAAGTTCCACTTCTTCGCCAACTTTGACTTTACCCCGTTCAACGCGACCGGTAGCAACCGTTCCACGGCCAGTAATGGAGAACACGTCTTCTACAGCCATTAAGAACGGCTTATCGACATCACGTTCCGGAGTAGGAATGTAACTATCGACTGCCTCCATTAATTCATAGATACCATCAACCCACTTGTTCTCTCCTTTGCCAACTTGAGGATTTTTGGTGAGTTCCTCTACTGCCATCAGGGCTGAACCAGACACAACAGGAACTTCATCCCCAGGAAATTCGTATTCATTAAGCAGTTCCCGAACTTCTAATTCCACCAATTCTAGAAGTTCTTCATCATCCACTTGGTCAACTTTGTTCAAGAACACGACCAAGTTAGAAATACCGACTTGGCGAGCTAGCAAAATGTGTTCACGAGTTTGGGGCATGGGACCATCTGCTGCGGAAACAACCAGAACGGCTCCGTCCATTTGGGCTGCACCAGTAATCATGTTTTTCACATAGTCTGCGTGACCAGGACAATCTACGTGGGCATAGTGACGGTTATCCGTTTCATATTCCACGTGAGCGGTGTTAATCGTAATCCCCCGTGCCTTTTCTTCGGGCGCATCATCAATATCTTCGTATTGGCGTGCTTTAGCCCGACCAGAGGAGGATAAGGTCAGGGTTAAAGCCGCTGTTAATGTCGTTTTGCCGTGGTCAACGTGACCGACTGTGCCGATATTGACGTGGTCTTTTGTGCGTTCAAACTTTTCTCGTGACATAACTCAATTCTTCCTTAAATGTCTCTAATTATGCGTTCCCTTGATTTTTTTCAATGACGGGTTGAGCAACATGTTCTGGAACTTCAGCATAGTGGCTGAATTCCATGGTAAAGATGCCTCGACCTTGGGTTTTAGAGCGGATATCGGTAGCATAGCCAAACATTTCAGCCAGTGGAACTTGAGCCGAAATTTTGGCAATTCCCTGCTCGGTATTCATACTATCGATTTGACCGCGACGGGAGTTAATATCTCCCATGACCTCTCCCATAAAGTCTTCGGGGACTTCAATTTCCACTTTCATCATGGGCTCTAATAGCACTGGGTTAGCTTTTTTCACTGCTTCCCGAATACCAATAGAGCCAGCAATTTTGAAAGCCATCTCCGACGAGTCTACCTCATGGTAGGACCCATCTACTAAGGTGACTTTCAAGTCAATCATGGGATAACCTGCTAATATACCAGATTCACAGGTTTCTTTGATCCCTTCTTCGACTGAGGGAATGTATTCTTTGGGAATAACACCACCAACAATTTTAGAGGTAAATTGAAACCCACTGCCCGGTTCACCCGGTTCGACTTCTAAAATGACGTGACCATATTGCCCTTTACCGCCACTTTGGCGAATAAATTGTCCTTCTGCACTACTGGGCTGACGAATGGTTTCCCGATAAGCGACTTGGGGTTGACCAATATCAGCCTCAACCTTGAATTCCCGTAACATCCGATCCACCAAAACTTGCAGGTGGAGTTCTCCCATGCCAGCAATGACAGTTTGATTGGTTTCTTCATCCGTCGTGACACGGAAGGTGGGGTCTTCGTCAGCGAGCGCTTGCAGAGCCTTGGAAAGTTTATCCATGTCCTGCTTACTTTTTGGTTCCAGTGCTACAGAAATGACAGGCTCTGGCACATAAATCGACTCTAAAATAATCGGGTTATTCTGATCACAGAGGGTATCGCCTGTAGTGGTATCTTTTAACCCTACAATCGCTCCAAGTTCTCCTGCCCGTAGTTCTTCAACTTCAATCCGTTCATTGGATTTCATGATAATCAGGCGGGAGATCCGTTCTTTTTTATCTTTGGTGGCGTTATAAACATAACTTCCTTTCTTTAAAACCCCAGAATAAACCCGAATAAAGGTTAATCGTCCATAGGGATCAGAAGCCACCTTAAATGCTAAAGCTGAGAAGGGTTCCTCATCACTGGAAGGACGAGTTGCTTCAGTACCATCCGGCAGAACCCCTTCAATGGGAGGCACATCAATGGGGGATGGCAAATATTCCACAACTGCGTTGAGTAATAATTGTACCCCTTTATTCTTAAACGCAGAGCCACACAGCATGGGAACAATTTCTCGATTTAAAGTTCCCTTGCGCAGCCCCTGCCGAATTTCTTCTTCGGTAAGGGTTTCTTCAGCTAAATATTTCTCTAACAGTTCTTCATCTGTTTCAGCAACGGCTTCTAAGAGCTTGCCACGATATTCTTGGGCTAGCTCCATCATGTTGTCGGGAATTTCGGTGATTTCAATATCAGTTCCCAATTCATTGTTATAAATATAAGCTTTCATCCCCACCAGATCAACTAGCCCCACAAACTCACTTTCCGAACCAATGGGCAGTTGAATGGGGACGGCATTACAACGGAGTTGATCCCGCACTTGTTGATAAACTTTATAAAAATCCGCCCCCGTGCGGTCCATTTTATTAACAAAGCCAATTCTAGGCACGCTGTAGCGTTCCGCTTGTCGCCAAACCGTCTCTGTTTGCGGTTGGACGCCACCGACGGAACATAAAACGGTAATCACCCCGTCTAGGACACGCATAGAGCGTTCCACTTCAATGGTGAAATCCACGTGACCGGGGGTATCGAGAATATTAATTTGGTGATCGAGCCAACTAGTACTAATAGCTGCTGCAGTAATGGTGATGCCCCGTTCTTTCTCTTGAGCCATCCAGTCCATGACTGCATTTCCATCATGAACTTCCCCTAGTTTATGAGCAATCCCAGAATAAAATAAGATACGTTCGGTGGCAGTCGTTTTTCCGGCATCGATGTGGGCAGCGATCCCAATATTACGGACTCGTTCTAGGGGAACAGAACGTGGCATAGCGACCTCCTTGTTTGAGCAGTGCTGGTTGTGATATACATTTTGCGCTGTTTACAATTTTATAACTTTTTTTACATTTCCACCGTCAATAGCGGTAGTGAGCAAAGGCTTTATTAGCTTCTGCCATGCGATGGGTTTCTTCTCGCTTACGAATGGTGCTACCTGTTTCATTAGCAGCATCCATAATTTCATTGGCAAATCGCATTGCCATTGTTTTCCCAGAGCGATTTCGGCTAAATTGCGCTAACCAACGCAACGCAAGACTGGTTCCCCGTTCGGGTCGAACTTCCATGGGCACTTGATAGGTTGCCCCGCCAACCCGTCTCGCTTTGACTTGTACTAAAGGGGTAACATTACGCACTGCTTGCTCAAATGTTTCTAAGGGGTCACTGTTGGTTTTTTCTTCAACAATTTTAAAAGCGTCGTATAAAATTTTCGAGGCTAATGATTTTTTCCCATCGATCATTAACCGTCGAATCATCATGCTAACTAGACGGCTGTTATAGACAGGATCAGGGGGAACTGGGCTTTTTTGGAGGTTACTCCGACGAGACATAAGCGATTCTTCCTAACTAAGCTTATTCTTTTGGGCGTTTAGTTCCATATTTTGACCGTCCTTGACGACGATCTTTAACACCAATGGTGTCGAGAGCGCCACGAACAATATGATAACGAACTCCTGGTAAATCTTTAACACGCCCTCCTCTCACTAACACAACAGAGTGCTCTTGTAAATTATGACCAATTCCTGGAATATAGGCGGTTACTTCATAGCCAGAAGTGAGGCGCACCCGAGCGACTTTTCTTAGGGCAGAGTTGGGTTTTTTTGGTGTTGCTGTAAACACCCGAGTACAGACCCCTCGCCGTTGAGGACAGCGATTGAGTGCGGGGGATTTCGTTTTCTGGGTCGTTTTCGAGCGTTCTTTGCGAATTAGTTGTTGGATTGTGGGCATGAGTTCGCTTTGGAGAATTCCTGTGACGTTTCGCTGCTACTTCTGGTTAAAGTCAACAGCACCCCATTCTAGCCATATTTTTCCTGCCGTGTCAAGGTTCAATCCTGCTAACCGATGGAAAAGGAGCGGCTACAACTACAACTCTGAGTTGCCTGAGGGTTTTTAAAGCGAAAGCCACCGCCCATCAAATCTTCAGTATAATCTAACTTCAGTTGATTGAGGTAAGGAAGACTCTGTTGATCAATGACCACAGAAAATTCTTGTTGTGGATAAACGCGATCGCTGCTATTAATGGAAGATTCCCAGTCGAAGGTATAGTAATAATCAGAGCAACCCCCTGCTTTCACCCCTACTCGCAGATAATTTTCCTGTTGTTGGCGAGTAGTTTGAATCCGTTTAATTTCCTTTTGAGCGGCTTCACTAATGGTAATCATCAACTCGGATTCCGCGTGTAATCGTCTTGGAAGCGAATAATATCATCTTCTCCAAGATATTCGCCATTTTGCACTTCAATTAGCACTAAATTAATGACCCCAGGATTTTCCAGACGATGAAGGGTGCATTGAGGAACATAGGTTGACTGATTAGCCGTTAACATTTCTTCTCGATCCCCACAAATTACTTTTGCTGTTCCCGACACCACAATCCAATGTTCACTACGATGATGGTGCATTTGCAGGCTGAGGCGATGCCCTGGTTTCACCTCAATGCGTTTAATTTTGTAGTCATTTCCTTCTTCTAAGGTGCTAAATGAGCCCCAAGGACGAGATTGGCTTTCGCTCGCTTTAGAAAAGGGAACATCTTGAGAAAACGTTTGTGTATCGGACATAGTCTTCCTCGCCTAATTTGCTTTGATTTTAATGATTCTGATGGGAGAAAAGCAACAGAAGCTTAACGTTTAATTACGAACTAGTACATCATTGGCAATTTCAAAATTCGCCGTCACATTTTGGACATCATCCAATTGTTCCAAAGTTTCCATTAATTTTAGCAGCGATCGCGCTTGTTCCGGATCATCCACCTGAATATAATTATGGGCAATCCAGCGTAATTCTGCTTCTTTAACCGGAAATCCCTGCTCTCGCAAAGTCCGATTCAAATGGTCTAAATGATCAATGTCGGTAAACACTTCTGCCCCTTGGGGATCATCCATCCATTCATAGGTGTCAGCTTCCCCTTCAACCGAGGCTTCCAATAATGCTTCTTCATCAACTTCTCCTTCTAAGCGCACCACCCCTTTTTGTTCAAACATCCAACTAACACAGCCCGTTTCCCCTAAATTGCCCCCATTTTTCGAGAATGCAGTTCGTAAATCGGCAGCCGTACGATTGCGATTATCGGTTAGTGCCTCAATTAAAATGGCTATCCCCCCAGGGCCGTACCCCTCATAGCGCATTTCCTCTAATTGTTCTTCATCGGTCTCATAAGTGCCAGCCCCTTTCGCGATCGCGCGTTCAATATTTTCATTGGGAAGACTGGCAGCTTTGGCTTTATCAATGGCGGTTCGCAGTGGTAAATTAGTTTCGGGATCGGGCCCGCCATTACGAGCGGCAACAATAATAGCTCGGGAAAGTTGGGTAAAGGTTTTCCCTTTTTTGGCATCCATCCGTGCTTTTTGATGTTTAATATTGGCCCATTTACTGTGTCCTGCCATCTTTAACCCCATCAGCGTCTTCTAAACGGGATTATAACGTTGCAGCAAGGGACTTAAGCCGTTAAACCATACATCACTGAGCCCAATAATCCTACTTGTTGATTGAGAACAACATAAACGGGAATCGCATTGAGAATCGAACTAACTCTTCCTTTTTGCTTAAATACTTCTAGAAACCGTGGATGCTTCATTAATGATAAATTTTTAGCAGCAATGCCCCCTGCCATATAAAGCCCGCCATAGGGTAAAAACTGTAGGGCCAAATTCCCTGCTTCTGCTGCATAGGCTTCTAAAAAGATTGCCATGGTTCTTTGGCATAGAGAGTCACTTTGTTGGTGTTGGGCAATGGCTGCTGCTGGATCTTGCTCAGTGGGTAAATTTTGTTCCCACTTGCTGACAATTTCTGCAATTTTCGTATTACTAGGAGGGATAAATTCCCAGTCTCGTAAATATTGATAGATAGAAATAATCCCTTGCCCAGAGACGACTCGTTCCACCGATACCCGATCCAGTTGTTTTTGTTGACGAATATATTCTAATAGTTGAAATTCTAAATCAGAACGAGGGGCAAAATCAGTATGTCCCCCTTCACTACCAAATACTTCATACTTACCATTACCTTGCGGGATCAAAAACCCTTCTCCCAATCCAGTGCCAGCCCCTAAAATCGCAATGGGAGCATCCGATTGCGGTTCCACGGATTGAAGCGTTTCTAATTCCTGATCTGATAGACCTAATACCCCGTAACTAATGGCAGCAAAGTCATTGATTAATTGAACTGATTCTAAATTGAGTTCTCGTTGCAAACGGATGGCATCTAGATGCCAATTGAGATTCGTCAGTTGTGAAGTTTGTTGAATAACTGGCCCAGCAATAGCAAAACAAGCGCGATCGGGCGTATAATCAGTTTCAGTAAGAAAGTCTTGCACCATGGGAACCAAATCGGGATAATTGGCCGAAGCATAGGTACTCTCTTGGAGCGTTTGAAAATTACTTGCCTGTTGCTCAGTGGCTTCTACCAGTCGTAGAATCGTTTTAGTGCCCCCAATATCACCAGCAATTAGTATAGTCATATCGATTTAATTAAAGCGAATCGTAGTTTCCGTTTGAGACAAATGAGAGGTGTCCCCTGCTAGGACAAGTTCCCAATTGCCCTTATTTTGCACCAATTTAGTTAAACAACAAAAGGAAGCATGAATTGTCACGGGATTTCCCAACAGTCCTTCTGCTGTTCCTAACACAGAAGCTCCATGGCCCACCAACAGTAACACGCCTTCAAACTCATGAGCTAATTGTTGGGCGATTTGCGCCGTGCGCTGTTTCATCATGGTTTCGCTTTCGGGATATTGAGGGATCACTCGGGAAGTATAATTTAAATCAATGCGAGGAAATTGCTGCGCTAAGATTTGACAAGAACGAATTTTAGGCGCGTGATCCATCCAATTGGGATTTAACCATTCTCCTAATCCGGCTTCTAATTTGATAGGTAAGTCTAAAATGGAAGCAACTTCATGGGCGGTTTGCACGGTGCGTAAAAAGGGAGAGGAAAACAGATGAGTGATTTTTTCTGATTTCAATCGCTTTCCCAATTCTTGAGCTTGGATGATCCCATCTTCTGCTAAAGGTGGATCGTAAGGACGTTCTGCTGTAATAAACCAATCAGGGTTAACAAAATCATAGCGATTGCCGTGCCGAGTAATCCAAATTGTCTCTGCCATTACCAACAGTCATTAATCCCAATGATAAAAAATCAAAATTGCTTAATAAAAGCTAATAGTCCTATTATAGAATTAATCTCATGGATTTGATCAAAGAGTGACGCTTTTTGGACATGATTTCTATCTAAACGCCCCTTTGCCTTATGGATGCTGTAGCTAAAATTTTAGCCGTTGATGATGTTCCTGAAAATTTATTATTGCTATGTGATTTATTAGAAGAGCGAGGCTATCATGTTCGTCTTGCTTCTGATGGCGAGTCAGTTTTAAGGAATTTAAAGGATTATCCCCCCGATTTGATTTTACTGGATATTCGTTTATCTGGGATGGATGGCTATCAAGTTTGTTCCCATTTAAAAAATCATTCCGAAACTCAGGATATTCCTATTATCTTTTTAAGTGCTTTAGAAGATGCCAAAGTCAAAGTCAAAGCATTTCAAGTGGGTGGGGTGGATTATATTACGAAACCATTTCAAGAGGAAGAAGTCATTGCTCGGATTGAAAATCAATTAACGATTAAGTGGCAAAAGGAAAAATTAGAAAAATTACAAGAAGAATTATTAGATAGTAATCAAATTTTAGAACAGCAAAATCGTCATTTAAAATTACTGCTCCAGTTAACCCAATTAATGAATACTGCGAATAATATTGAAGACGCGATCGCGCAAGTATTAAGTCAACTCTGTCAAGTCATTAATTGGCATTATGGAGAAGCATGGCTTTTAAATAATGATGAAACCGATTTTGTTAGAAGTAATCGTTGGTATGCCCATAATCCGCAATTCGCCCAATTTCGTCACCGCAGTGAAGAAAGCTATTGCTTAGAGGAATTAGTTGATATCATTGCTCAGTCTCAAGAGATTGAATGGATTGCTGATATTAATCGCCTAGAAGCATTTCCATTAAATGATGATCCGAGTATTTTTCAACAAACGGTTCAATCATCAGGATTAACGAGTTTATTAGGCGTTCCCATTGTTTTTAAAGGCAAAGTGTTGGCAGTTTTAATTTTATTAGGGGATTGTTCTCAACAAAAACAAGAAGGGGCGAGTGTTCTCTGCTTTAGCCCAGATTGGTTAGAGTTAATTCGCTCAGTTGCTAATCAATTAGGAACCTTAATGCAACGGTTACGCACGGAAAGTGCCTTAAAAGAAGCCAACGAACGACTTCACTATTTGGCAGCGTATGATGGATTAACTCAAATTCCCAATCGCCGACGGTTTGATGAATATTTAGATGAACAATGGCGTCAAGGAAAACGAGAACGCGGGGAGTTATCGCTCATTTTATGTGATCTCGATGCCTTCAAACGCTATAATGATAAATTTGGTCATCAACAGGGCGATCAATGTTTACAACAAGTGGCGACCGTGTTACAAACAGTGGTCAAACGTCCCATGGATTTAGTTGCCCGATATGGGGGTGAAGAATTAGCGGTTTTACTCCCTTATACAGCTCAAATTGGTGCATTTCACTTGGCAGAACAAATTTGTCACCAAGTGAGAGCCTTACAAATTCCCCATCCTGATTCCCCTGTCAGTAATTATGTAACCGTTAGTGTGGGGGTTAGTAGTTTGATTCCCCGTGATGATTGTTCTCCGAGAATTTTAGTTAGAATGGCAGATCAAGCCCTTTATCAAGCCAAAGAAATGGGGCGCGATCGCGTGGTTCTCAATAACCAATTAATAGAAGAATTCCTGAATAGTGTTTAATCATTAGCTGATTGACAATAGATGGTGGAAAATCGAGCTTATGACTGGATCAAAAAATCTCTTACCACGATTGAAAAAGCAGGGTGGTATCGCTGTGTCAAAACCATTGAGAGTGCCCCAGGGGCAGTGATTCAATTAGAGGGACAATCCTTAATTAATTTTGCCAGTAATGATTATTTAGGGTTAGCAGGAGAGGAACGTTTAAAACAGGCAGCCATTGCAGCGATTCGGGAGTATGGCACAGGTAGCACGGGATCGCGTTTATTAAGTGGTCATCGGCAATTACATCGTGATTTAGAAAGCGCGATCGCCTCATTAAAGCAAACGGAAGATGCCTTAGTCTTTAGTTCGGGTTATTTAGCTAATATGGGAACCATTCGTGCTTTGGTTGGGGCACGCGATTTAATTTTAGCGGATGAGTATAACCATTCTAGTCTCAAAAATGGGGCAACGTTAACAGGGGCAACGGTTATTAATTATCAACATTGTGATGTTAACGATTTAGAACAACAATTAGCCCAATATCGGGATTCCTATCGTCGTTGTCTGCTGCTGACGGATACCGTTTTTAGTATGGATGGCGATCTTTGCCCGCTACCGCAAATTTTAGATTTAGCTGATGAATATGAAGCAATGGTGTTGGTGGATGAAGCCCATGCTACAGGCGTAATGGGAACAACTGGGGCAGGGTGTGTCGAATATTTTGGTTGTCGCGATCGCGCTTTAATTCAAATGGGCACGCTCAGTAAAGCCCTTGGCAGTCTTGGCGGTTACATTGCAGGGTCTGCCACCTTAATTGATTTTCTACGAAATCGCGCTCCCAGTTGGATTTATACCACAGCACTCTCTCCTGCTGATACCGCAACGGCATTAGCAGCGATTCAACTTATTCAAGAACAACCACAACGCCGTCAACAATTGTGGGATCACATGCAGTTTCTCAAACAGGCTTTAAGGGAGTTTCCATTACTACCATCGCAATCTCCCATTCTCTGTTTAGGCTTATCTAATCCTCAGCAAGCGTTACAATTGTCAGATCATCTCCATGCAAGTGGAATTTTTGCCCCTGCCGTTCGTCCCCCCACGGTTCCCTTTAGTCGCATTCGATTTTCGATAATGGCAACCCATCAACAACAACATCTGCAACAATTGGTGGAGGCTCTAACCCGCTTTGGAATCTCTTTTTCCTCCCCTTGCGCTTAACTATAGCGCGATCGCGCCTTGTATAATATTGCTTGTAAGGGATTACCGTAAAAAGCTAGTCGCTAACCATAAAAAGAATAAACTTGCTAAGACCGTAAATTGAGTGCTATCCATTCCTGAAGCAACAATGGGGGCAATTACCGAACCAATTGCCACTCCCACCACTAAAGTAACGACACTAATTAAAGCAGCTCGAGCAAATCGTTTTTCCTTACGATACAACAGAAAAACCGTTCCGGG
>JAHEOB010000265.1 GCA_018610095.1 Halothece sp. MAG | reverse complement strand
TGATATTGAGACCTTATCGGAACGGGGGCGACAAGAGAAAGAAGCCATTGTCATCACCGAACTTCCTTATCAAAGTAATAAAGCTTCGCTGATTGAGAAAATTGCAGAACTCGTCAACGACAAAAAAATTGATGGCATCTCTGATATTCGGGATGAAAGTGACCGCACCGGGATGCGGATTGTCATTGAGCTACGGCGAGATGCTTATCCGCGGGTGGTTCTGAATAATCTTTATAAACAAACGCCCTTACAAATCAATTTTGGGGCGAATATGTTGGCATTAGTGGATGGAGAACCGCAACATCTTAACCTGAAAACGTTTCTGGAAGTCTTCATCGAGTTTCGGGTGGAAACCATTACCCGTCGCACTAACTACCTGTTACGGAAAGCCCAACAACGGGATCATCTGCTACAAGGCTTACTCCTTGCCCTACAAGACATTGAGGCTGTCATTCGCATTATTCGTGGGGCAGCCGATACCGCCACAGCTAAAAGCAATTTAATTGAACAGTTTGGACTTTCGGAAGTTCAAGCCGATGCCATCTTGCAAATGCAGCTACGGCGACTCACTGCCCTCGAAGCCGAAAAAATTCAAGCGGAACACGAAGACTTATTAGCCCGTATCACTGATTATCAAGATATTTTAGCCCGACGGGAACGGATTGAACAAATTATCCACAGTGAACTGGGACAAATTAAAGAAAAATATGCCAACCCACGCCGTACCGAAATTGAAAGTGCTGATGGCGAACTGGTTGATCAGGATTTAATTGCCAATGAACAAGCGATTATCCTGCTCACTGAACAAGGATATATCAAACGGATGCCTGTGAATACCTTCGGATCGCAAAGACGGGCAACTCGGGGCAAATCGGCAGCGAAAATGAAAGAAGATGACGGTGTCGAACATTTTATTAGCTGTCGTGATCACAATTATTTACTCTTTTTCAGCGATCGCGGTGTGGTCTATGCCCTCAACGCCTATCAAATTCCCGTCGGTTCTCGTAGTGCCCGAGGAACTCCCTTACTACAAATGTTACCCATTAGCCAAGACGAAAAGATCACCACCGTTTTGGCAATTGAAGAATTTACCGAACAAGACTATTTAATCATGCTGACGCGTCAGGGGTATATCAAGAAAACCTCTCTGTCAGCATTCCGTAACATCCGTAGCAATGGCTTAATTGCGATTTCCCTAACCCCAGGAGATCAACTGCGTTGGGTGCGCCTTGCCAAAGAAACCGACAGTATTATTATTGGATCACAACAGGGCATGGCGATTCATTTTCGCGCCAGCCATGAACAATTGCGCCCCGTGGGGCGTTCCGCCAAAGGCGTTAAAGCCATGAATTTAAAACCCGAGGATGAATTAATTAGCATGGATATTCTCCCGGCGCAGGTAATTGCGGAGATGAGTGAAGATCATCAGGAGGAACAAGCAGAACCCAGTCTCGATGCCAACGCCCAAGAAAGTCTCTGGGTATTAGCCATTACCAAAGGCGGTTACGGAAAACGCGTGCCCATTACCCAATTTCGCCTACAAAAACGTGCCGGGAAAGGCGTTAGTGCGATGAAGTTTCGCAAACAAGACTGTTTAGCAGCCCTAAAAGTGGTTCATGCTGGGGAAGAATTAATGTTAGTCACCAATCGCGGGGTGATTATTCGCCAAGGATCGGATGCCATTCCCAGACAATCTCGTCAAGCCACTGGGGTTCGCGTGCAACGACTGGATCAAGACGACGCGATCGCGGCTGTCGCTCTCGTTCCTCCAGAAGCAGAAGAAGAAAAAGAAGAAGAAGTCGAATCAGTGGGGTAATGGGCGAGATCAACTTTGAGAACTCGCGATCGTATTAGTCCAGCGAATTGGGAAAAATGCCAGTATTGATTGGAATCTTAGAGATAGTGTTAGGAAGGATGAAAGTCATGCATGGTCAAGCGTTTTCTAATTCGCTTCCATATTACCGTTTACAGTATGTTGTAATATGTGGATAGATAAGCTATAGTGAAAATGTGGAAGGAAGGAGATAAACCCCACGGTCTGTTTAGACCGTAGGTTAGACTAAGCTACTAAGTTTAAGTTGTTAATTTAACAACGAGGAACAGTAGCGATACTATTACTTGTAGAAGTGTTGCTAGTAATTCCAAATTTTCTCGTTCCATAATTTATTCATATTTATACTACATCACCGCAGAGCTATTATTAAGACATATAGCTCTGCTTGATTTTATCGTAACGCCTTTTATAAGAGATTTGCAATATATAACTAACAAGCAAGTCAAGGAACTCATTGATACAGATGGCATTATCTTCGCTGTAAATGTACCGAACACCATTCACTTTGAAGTAACGCAGCTTTAACTGTACCGCCCAATAATGAATTGCACCACGATTAACCCCTAACTGAAGGGCTAACCAGTTTGCACCAATAGTCTTTTCCTTGCGCGATCGCTGCTAGTCGATTACTATACCAAACTAAGAACATAAATTTGATTGCTCGGTAATTTTTGCTCTAATATGAAATCCACTCGTAGCTGGTAAAAATAATCCCTTGAATCACTTTGGATAAGGAATCTGTGTGTAGGAAACAGTCATATATTTTATATAAAGTAAATTACTTTTGATTAACTAAAATTGATTTGAGTCGATAGTAAATAGGGATGGGATCAACTGAATTAATAGGTCCTCCACCTGGTATCAAAGATATGATATAACCATCGCTTTTGAGTAATGAAATAGTCAAAAATAGAGATAGATTTTCTTCATATGAACTTGTTCCAATAATGATATTTGTAATATCATGAATATCAAACTCATATTTATTTGGATTAGAAAAATTAGAAAAAATAGCATTCATAATAATTGATTGTTCATAGAAAATTATTGATTGTTTTTGAATAGATATTGATACAATAAATCGAGTACGAATATTATGATAAGCTAAATACCAATAAAACAAAGAAAAAAACATCTCTATAATTAAAGGTCCTTCTGAAGAAAAAATGAAAAATGGTAACCATATACATAACAATATAGACATTATTACACGCACTACAAACAAATAGTATTTCAAGTAGTACAATATTGTTTTTTGGGGCTTAAAAGTGACCTGCTTGAACCAATTTAATGCTTCTAAAGGAGTTGCTAATTTTAGAATTTTTAAAGCGATAAGATCAAAATCTTCAATTCGATAATTAATATTAACAATATTCCCCATTCGGGAAGATAATTCTAATCTATTTTTCCGTGCCTTAATATAGTCAATATTTTCCCATTTTAAGTATTTACTTTGAGGATTCTTTATCCCAAACTCTGAAATTTTTATGATTAAACCTTTTTTGTTGTTTAGATACTTAAAATAACCTGAAGGAACTAGCTTTTCAAAAAAATTTAATTTAGCTCGATAAATTCCTTTTATATCATAAATAAAATCATTATCAGTATATTCAACAGGATGATAGTTAAGGTCTTCGCTATAATCGAAAAAAGCATCCATAACAAATTTTTTTTAGTAAACTACTATCGGGATTTAAACGATCCCCCTAGTGCAATCACATCTAACCCTAACTCAAATAAGGCTTTTATTAATCCGTGCGGTAAATGCTTAACACCACCATAATTTTCTAGAACCCTTATATCAAAGGGAATATGAAGGGCAATAGCAACTCCCTGATGTGTTAACGTATTAATCGCACTCATTAATACGTTAACATACCATCTTCCCGATAAAATAGGGGTTTCAGCTAATTTTTCCCTTTCAACCTTAATTGCCTAATTTGAGGAGAAGCGCGATCGCTACTGCTAAGTTGTTTAACTCGTAACTCATAGCGAAGCTTGCTTTGATTTTGCTGTACCAAAGTGTCGAGGCGTTGGGATAATTCTTCTTTCAAGTAAGAGGAAGTTGGATTCATTATGTTATATGAAATACTCCCATGCTTGCTACAAATGGAAATCGCCCAATCTACCATTAAAAACCTATTATAGAAATAACTATCTGTAGCATCCTTTTTAGCATTTCATATTAACTCAAGGTAGGTAACCAATCTACTTTTGTAAAGTGTTGATCAACAGTCGCTAGGGTCAGTTGTAAATGAATCGCCGTTGCTGCAATAAAGCGATCCGCAGGGTCTTGCTGTTCTAACTGTAATTGACGACTAATAATCGCAATCTCATTGGAGAGAGGGGCTTGCTGCGTATCAAGTTGTTGGAGACTATTTTGAATCCAAGTTGCAGGATCGGGATTTAAGATAATCTTTTTTTTCTCTGCAAGAATCAAAGTTTCCCAAATACTGATGGGACTTAGCCAAAGTTCATTGCTTTCATCCCCGATCGCGCCCCGTAAGGTTTCTGACAATCGTTCATTTCCCAAAAGATACCAAATCCAGATATGGGTGTCTAACAATAACTTCATTGCAGAACATTCCAACTCTCTGGAGATAAAGCTGGTTCGACTAAATCTCCTACAACTTGACCACTATCTTTTGCAACGCCAAACGGCGCTCGCTTTGATGATTGAGCTGGGTAAATGGTAACTACTGGCATTCCATTTTGAGTCACTGTAATTGAGTTGCCTGTTTGTTGAACTTGGTAAAACCAATGTTGCAGTTCTGAGGGAAGCTCAGAAAGACTAATTTGTTTTTCCATACTTTATGCCCTTTGCTATGTGAAATTTATTTTTCACTCGCCTCCGCAGACGCTTCAATATAAACCACACTGCTGGCAAACCTCCCAGTCGTTTTGTAATTTTTTTCGGTTCATCGCTAGATAATGCTAGTCCGTTCCTATAAATTAACTTAAATGTTGTGCCTAGCGACGCTTCTGAGGCTACAGAGAACTTCCGTTTTTAGAAAATCGCTTTCCTTAATTAAGGACGTGAAAAGGACAAAATTTAATCCCCATCATTCTCAACGTATTGGGTAAAATGGATGCTAATAGCCATTTTGCATGAAACGAGAGGAAATACCCATCATCGCCCATGAGTAACCCGCAAACCCTGTTCGATAAAATCTGGAATCAGCATTTAGTTCACCAGCAAGAGGATGGCACTTGTTTGCTCTACATTGATCGCCATCTCATTCATGAAGTGACAAGTCCCCAAGCCTTTGAAGGACTCCGTTTAGCGAATCGTCAACCTCGTCAACCGCAATCCGCCCTTGCAGTAGCGGATCATAATGTTCCCACCTCGGATCGCTCGGAAGGGATTAAAGAACCGCAAAGTCGTTTGCAAGTGGAAACCCTAGAACAGAACGCGGAAGAATTTGGGATTCCGCTATTCCGCATGAGTGACCAACGACAGGGGATTGTCCATATTATTGGTCCCGAACAAGGGTTGACTCAACCCGGGATGACCATTGTTTGCGGAGATAGTCACACTTCTACCCATGGTGCATTTGGGGCACTGGCGTTTGGGATTGGTACTTCAGAAGTAGAGCACGTTTTAGCCACCCAAACCCTGCAAGCGAAAAAGCCTAAAAATATGCGGATTACGGTGGAAGGGGATCTGCCGTTGGGTGTTACGGCTAAGGATATTATTCTCGCCATTATTGGCAAAATTGGCACCGCAGGAGCAACCGGTCATGTTATTGAATATGCGGGAGATGCCATCCACAGCCTTAGTATGGAAGGACGAATGACCATTTGTAATATGTCTATTGAAGCTGGGGCAAGAGCGGGATTAATTGCTCCAGATGAAACCACGTTTGATTATATTAAAGGTCGTCCGTTTGCCCCTCAAGGTCAGTATTGGGAACAAGCTGTAGCTTATTGGCAGTCTCTGCCTTCTGATGAGGGAGCAAGCTACGACAAGGAAGTCACGCTCAAGGCCAGTGAGATTATTCCGCAAGTTACCTGGGGAACCAGTCCTCAAGATGTGTTACCTATAACCGATCGCGTGCCTGATCCCAAAGATTTTAGTGACCCCAATCGTCAGCAATCGGTTCAACGGGCGTTAGAATACATGGGATTGACCCCAGGCACAAAATTAACTGATATTAAAGTGGATAAGGTGTTTATTGGGTCTTGCACCAATGCCCGCATTGAAGACTTGCGAGAAGTGGCAAAAGTGGTAGAAGGGTGCAAAGTCGCGGATCATGTTTATGCCATGATTGTTCCTGGGTCTGGATTAGTCAAATATCAAGCGGAAGAAGAAGGACTGGATACCATCTTTACCCAAGCAGGATTTGATTGGCGAGAACCGGGTTGTTCCATGTGTTTAGCAATGAATGCGGATCAACTTGCCCCTGGCGAACGTTGTGCCTCTACCTCAAATCGCAATTTTGAAGGACGACAAGGACGAGGCGGACGGACGCATTTAGTGAGTCCTGCGATGGCTGCAGCTGCTGCGGTAACTGGTAAACTAACCGATGTTAGAGAATTTAATCAATCGTAAAGATGGAGAAATTTACAACTTTAACTGGAATTGCTGCCCCCCTACCTCGGATGAATGTTGATACTGACATGATCATCCCCAAACAGCATTTGAAAACCATTAAGCGGACAGGGTTAGGCAAAGTTTTATTTGATGAGTTGCGATTTAAGGAAAATGGTGAGGAAATTCCCGATTTTATCCTCAATCAATCCCCTTATCGGGACGCAAAGATTTTAATTACGGGAGAAAATTTTGGCTGTGGTTCCTCTCGGGAACACGCCCCTTGGGCACTGTTAGATTTTGGCATTCGCTGTATTGTTGCCCCCAGCTTTGCCGATATTTTCTTGAATAACTGCTTTAAGAATGGGATTTTACCCATTGCCCTATCGGGGAGTGAGGTGGATACCTTAATGGCCGATGCACAAAATCCTGATACAGCAACCATGACAGTTGATTTGCGTAAACAAACCATTCAACGCAGTAATGGCGAAATGCTGTCCTTTACGGTTGATGAATTTCGGAAGGAGTGCTTACTCCATGGACTAGATGACATTAGCCTCACTCTGCAACAGGAAGATAAAATTGCAGCATTTGAACGGCAACAACAACAAAGGCTGCCTTGGTTATGGGTAAATCACTGAAAGCAGACAAAGTGTTTGAACAATCTATTCAAATTAATGCCAGCGCGGTGATGGTGGAAAAGTGTCTCAGCGATCGCGAGTTGATGCACCGTTGGCTAAATCCTCGTCTGCGATGTGAACCCCTTGGGGAATGGGGAACCAGTTTAGGCAGTCGCAGTCAATTTGTTATTGATTTACCAGGCATTCAACCGACCTTAAAAAATACGGTTGTTGAACGGGAACCAGGGTTAATTGTCTGGGAATTTGTGGGCTTTTTTCAAGGGCGCGATCGCTGGGAATGTCAACCCAATGATCAAGGCACTAAGTTAATTAATCGCTTTGAATTTCGTATTCCCAATCCACTGGTTAAAATCGGCTTTGAACTCATGGCTGCCCGTTCCACCCAACAAGAAATGTCAGCCCAATTACGTCGCCTGAAACGAGTGGCTGAAACCCTTTATATCCAAAGTGGATTTAATTAAGAGGGGATTCTCATTCCTGTTCCTCAGGGGTAATTTGTTGTAAGAGTAACTGAATCATGGAAGCATCGGAAGCATCAGGAAAGTGAGCAAGATAGGTTTTTAAATCGGCAATCGCCCGTTGCGGTTCTCCTAATTGATAATATAATAAACCGCGATCGCGCTGTTCAGTAATAGCATCAGGAAATATCAATAATAAGCGTTCAATGACCGATAATGCCCGTTCTAAATCTTGTTGATTAATATAAATGACCTTTAAATTGGTCAGCATTCGTGCCAGAAATTGTCGTTTCGTGACTGCCTCTAAAAATTCCGGTTCTAGCGCGATCGGTTCTTGATAAATTTGTTGCAACCGTTGTTCACAATCCTCGGGAAATAATACTTCCCCTTTATGAAAGGCATCCACAAAAATCCCTGCATCCTTAAATTCAGGACGAATTAAAAAATGTCCCGGCATTCCAATCCCCACCATAGGAAAATCAATGCGACGGGCAATTTCCAAATAAACCAAGGCTAAGGTAATCGGAATGCCAGTGCGACGTTCCATCACCTCATTCAGAAAACTATTGCGCGGATCATAATAATCCTGTTCATTGCCCACAAACCCTAATTCTTCATATAAAAAATAATTGATGCATTGAATTACCCGCAACGGATAACGTTCTTCTGGTAGCGAGGCTTGCACCTGTTGTCCCCACTCATCTAATTGAGTAACATAAGTATCAATGTCTAAATCAGGGGTTTCTTCTTGAGCTAAATATAAGGCAGCCTTGGCTAAATCAATTTCTGATTCCGGCAACGCCACTTGTTGAGCAAACTTTTCCCGTGCTGTTGTCATTATTGATCTAAATCCGTTCGTCCTTCTAGGGCGCGGGCAAGGGTAACTTCATCAGCATATTCTAAATCCCCACCCATTGGCAAACCAAAAGCAATCCGAGTGACTCGAACAAAGGGTTGAAGGAGTTGCCCCAGATATAAAGTCGTGGTATCGCCTTCTACACTGGGACTAATCGCCAAAATCACCTCTTTCACTTCTTCTTTACTCGCCCGTTCTACCAATGGTTGAATATGTAATTGTTCTGGGCCAATCCCATCCATGGGTGAAATGATGCCACCGAGAACATGATATTTCCCAGAATACTCTTGCGTTTTTTCCAACGCAATGACATCCCGAGAATCGGAAACCACACAAATGGTACTCTCATCTCGATTGGGATTGCGACAAATGTCACAAACTGAATCGGCACTAAGATGAAAACATACCTGACACAATCCAATTTGTTTTTTGGCATCAATTAGGGCATTGGCAAGGGCTTCCACTTCCTGATCCGATTGATTAATAATATGAAACGCAAGACGCTGAGCCGTTTTTGGCCCAACCCCGGGAAGACCTTGTAAGCGTTCAATTAAACGGGCTAACGGTGGCGTGTAACTCATAGCGTTTTGATCGTAACAGCAACACTTTTTCCCCGATGACAAAAAAATTTTCTCGGAACAGTTGTGATGTTAAAAAATGATCTGTTATATTAAAAAAGCACTCAATGAAAAGACGTGCCGGGATAGCTCAGTTGGTAGAGCAGGGGACTGAAAATCCCCGTGTCCGCAGTTCAAATCTGCGTCCTGGCATTTTTTTTAATGGCAGTGGGTAAGTGCCCACTCTTATGATGAGTTAGTATCTTCATCATTCCTATGATTTTTCCACTTTTCCCATAAATCGGGACGACGTTGTTGGGTACGTTTAATTTGTTGTTCCTTGCGCCACTGCGCGATCGCGCCATGATTACCTGAACGTAACACAGGGGGAACTTCCCACCCTCGAAATACAGCAGGCTTGGTATATTGAGGATAATCTAATAATTGGGTTTCAAAACTTTCTGCTTTGAGAGAATCTTCTTTACCAATGGTGCCGGGTAACAACCGCATTACCCCATTAATCAAAGCTAAAGCAGGAATTTCACCACAAGTGAGAATAAAATCCCCCAATGACACTTCCCGAGTCACTAAATGTTCACGGATGCGTTCATCCACGCCTTCATAATGACCACAAATTAACACTAATTGCTGATAGTTATCCGCTAAATCACGAAATAGCGGTTGCGTCATTGATTCCCCTTGAGGTGTCATTAAGATAATCTCTTGAGAAGAATATTGCGGAAGCGACTCCACCGCAGCAAAAATCGGTTCTGGTTTCAGCAACATCCCTACACCGCCCCCATAAGGTTCATCATCCACTCGACGGTGTTTATCAACAGCAAAATCACGAGGATTGACGAAATTGACTTCAGCAATCTGGTTTTGTAATGCTTTTCCCATTAACCCAGAATTTAACGGTGAATGGAAAAACTCTGGAAATAGCGTAATAACGTCAAAGCGCACGATTGATCGACTTATCTACAGGATTGAGTTACTTATTGTAACAAAGCAGTGATTGTTACTCTTGGTTCAACATTGATAGTAACTTACAGGCAAAATAAGCTAGCCTGATAACTCAGACTTTCGGGTCAGTTAATAGAGCATACGTAATCAGTAGAATAATTCATAGTGCCCGATAATCTAGGTACTAAGTTAGCACGTTAAACGTCAGTGGTAATGTCTAATCAGGTAAATCAACTTTTGTTCCCCGCGAGTTCCGAATTTACTGCACTTTGCCGTTCTCAAGTTACCAATTTACAAGAGGGATTGAATGCGGATCGCAGTGCCGTTTACTTAACCAAAGAATTGGAATCAGGAACGCGTCAGTTAATTCCCATTGTGGTTTATCCCCAACAAAGTAGTATTTGGGAAGAACCCGTTGAGGAAGGAACGATTATCCAAACCGAGGAAAACAATTCCTTATCTGAGAATCTACCCTCTCCCTTACCCTCTGATCCAGCTTCTGCCAAGATCATTCCACAATTCAGCGCCACTGAAGAAAACGTCATTCCCGAAGTAACCAATCAACACAATCAACACCAAATTGTCTTTCCCTTATTACATGAAAATGTCATGATGGGATTGTTAGTCGTCGCTCGTCAAAAAGCCCAGTGGAGTGATTGGGAATTTACCCAAATTCAACGAACTGCAGGAACGATTGCTTTAGCGTGCGTTTTAGATCAACGGAATGGCTTATCGCAACACAAGTTGCAGCAACAACAGCTAAAACAAAAAAGCCATCGCGAACAACTGGATGATATGGTTCATCAATTGCGGAATCCTTTAACCGCATTGAGAACCTTTGGAAAATTACTACTGAAACGATTTAATTCTCAACAAGATTCCAAAAGTCGCTCTTTAACAGAAAACATGATGCGAGAAAGTGATCGCTTGCAACAATTATTACAAGAAATGGGCGACTATTTGGATCAGATGGAACAAGAACAAGACATTACCATTGAAACTGAAACCACAGCCCTGCCTGAAGACGATACCCATTCTCGTTCCCTTCCACTCACTCACTCTCTAACCTTAGAAACCGTAAACGTCACTGAGATTTTACCACCGATTCTAGAATCCACCCGCGCGATCGCGCAAGAGAAAAATATTACCCTAGATGCCCAGATTGGAGAGCAACTGCCATCGGTTCAAGCTAACCAGAAAGCCCTCCAAGAAGTGTTGACGAATCTTCTTGATAATGCAGTTAAATATACCCCCGATAACGGCACAATTGAAGTGAAAGTCATTCCAGATACTCCGCAATGGCAGGGTATTATGATTCGCGATAATGGCTTTGGTATTCCTTCTCAAGATCAATCCCAAATTTTCCAACGTCACTATCGGGGAATCCAATCTGAAAGTTCAATTCCCGGAACCGGCTTGGGTTTAGCCATTGCAAAAGAATATGTGGAACAAATGCAGGGAGATATTGAATTAATCAGCCCTGCAACTCCTCCAGAAAAGCCCACTCAAGGAACTGCTTTTATTGTTTGGTTGCCCACTGCTGAGTCTCAAACCTGTTCATCCAGCACAGGCTAAGTTAATAAATCCCCATCCCTTATCCTTAACAAGAGCACCACCATTGTTGTTTGAAGACTCTCACCACCAAATCAAAGATTGTGGTGGGAGATTCTAGAAACTGATTACTCAGTCTCTCCTCCACTAATGTTGAGGGTTAGCAGGCTGACCGCTGGGTGGCTAGTCATATCTCCATCCAGTAAATTCTGGACACCTTGCCAGTTCAAGGTTGCTCGTTAGTTCCCGAGGGATTCCCGGTACAAAAATTGATTTAGACAAACCGTGAGGTTACCGCCCAACTCAACTGAGATAATGGTACCACAAATGTTCTGATTCATCTACCCATCAAATCCAAAACAAGATTATGATGGAGCGGAGCGAAGTGAGCATCTTCTCAGAACTTAAGATAAAAACTATCAAACAAAAACGAGGAATTACCGCCTATAAACGTATTATTCAATTAACAGAAATAAAATAATGGGGCGGAAATAGTCGCCCCTTTTGTTGTTAGAACCTAGGCTAATTGTTCCCGTAACTGATCTTGAGCAGTTTGCAAC
>JAHEOB010000264.1 GCA_018610095.1 Halothece sp. MAG | reverse complement strand
TGGAATGCAGCAATCAATCTCAAGAATTTGGCGGTAGGGATGAACGTCAGTAGTAAAGCTCAGTCACGAACCGAAGCGGAAGCTGGTGCTGCTGAGAAGCCCCACTCACATTTCGTAGAAATTGAGTGCGGGTAATTCACAGATTCCCAGCAATTCTGCAACGGTGAAATGAATATCAGCAAAAGCAATGGTCGAAACCTTGAGATGGGGTTGTAGAATCTGGACATGAGAAAAGCGATCGCGCAGAGGGGATCGATAAACTTCTAAACAATTGTCGCCTAAATTAATTAACCACACTTCTTGGATTCCAGCACAGGCATAGAGAGGAATTTTGACGTCGCGATCATAACTAATACTGGTTTCAGCAACTTCAATTAGTAAATAAATATCCTCGGGTTGAGGATGCCCAGTGGCATAATAGTCATCCCGCGGTCGGAGTAAAACCACATCTGGTTGCGGTTCTGATTGATTATCGAGGATAATAGGGTCTTGAATCCCTCGAATTACCCTTTCTCCAAACCGACTACCCAATAAATCATTTAATCGTTTCACGATAGCAGCATGACGATAACCAATGGGAGACATTGAAACAATTTCTCCTGCAATTAATTCAACGCGATCGCGCTCAGTTAAAATCCCTGCCTCTGCCATCTTGTGGTACTCGGTTACATTAAATAAACGTTTTTTAAGCAACATAAGCAAGGAATCGACAAATCAAAATAAATGATAGACAATTAATAACCGTCGTTGAGCAAGAAGGTTATGTCTCACGCTACGGATATTGTAACCCTCGGTCGTTGGATGGCAGCGGATTTTAGCAACCAACAACAAGCCTTTACGAATCCACCCTTTTTTGCCCACATTCGAGTTTGTATGCGTCCGCTACCGGTGGAATTATTATCAGGAATTAGTCTATTTGTGGAACAGGCTTATGACTATATGTTAAACAATCCGTATCGGATACGAGTCCTGAAATTATTACCTGTTGATGACCATATTGAAATTGAAAACTATACTGTTAAAGAATCGGAGTCCTTTTTCGGGGCAAGTCGAGAACCAGAACGTTTATCCCAACTCACTGCTGATCATTTAGAAAAACTTCCAGGTTGTAATATGATTGTCCATTGGACGGGTCATAGTTTTAAAGGCGAAGTGGAACCCGGTAAGGCTTGTAAAGTGGTTCGTCAAGGAAAAGAAACCTATCTTGATAGTACCTTTGAAATTGATGCCGAGCAGTTTATTAGTCTAGATCGCGGACGAGACCCTGAAACCGATGAACACGTTTGGGGATCAGTAGCAGGTGCTTTTCGGTTTGTTCGTTGGGCCAATTTTGCGGATGAAGTGAAGGCAGTCTGAGTGAGCGGTTACCAGCAAGCAGGGGAAGCTAGACGATTAAGTGTTTCTAGAATCCAAAATCTCATCAAACCAAGCTAAAAACCGATCGCGCAATGCTGATAAAGAATATTCCTCCTCTGCTTGTTGACGACAAGCCCAACGATCAATTTCTTCAATGCGATGAATTGCCTTGACAAGTTCTTCGACGCGATCAGGTTCCACTAAAAACCCTGTTTCCCCATCACGGATAATTTCGGCAGGCCCTCCTCGGCGATAGGAAATTACAGGAACGCCACAAGCTAACGCTTCAATGGCAACATTCCCAAAGGCTTCCACCCATCGAGGCGTCATTAATAAGGCACGACAGTGACGAATTTCTTGCTGTAATTCCGTGGTAGATAAAAACCCACCATATTCAATGGGGGCTTGAGGATACTGATCTCGAATCCATTGCCAATAAGCCTTATCTTGCAGAACCCCAAAAATCTTGAGTCGCCTTCCCACTTCTTGCGCTGCTGCCACCGCATCTTCTAACCCTTTTTCAGGGGAAATCCGACCTAACCACACTAAGGCGTCATTGCTTTGTTCACTAAAGTCATATAACGATAAATCCAAACCACTCCCTAAACACCGACAAGCATCAGCAAAGGGAAACGTCTCAGCTTGGGTTTTTGTATAGACGCCTAAGGTTTTGGGGAAACGGGTGGCGGTTTGTTCCATAATCTCATCTAAGGCATCATTCATGGACCCCATACTGATGAAATGGGCAATGGGCGTAGTGAAAAATGGCGTGAGGTAAAACGGTAGCCAATCAAAGGCAAAGTTAACAATTAAATCATATTGGGACTGTACTTGTCGGATATAGTCACACATATTTGCTAACACCGAGTTGGGAGGAAGTTGAATGGGTGCCTCTCTGGTTTCCCCTTGGGCTGCCACTTGCAAGTTTCCCGAAATGGGTTGAATGGGAATCCCGTCTAATTGTGACCCTTGGGGAGCAACAATGGTCACCTGATGTTGGGTTTGCCTTAAGTCTTGGGCTAAATTTTTAATGGTTAATTCCACCCCTCCTCCTTCTCCTGTTCCTAAAACCCCCACTGGGGTAGAAAGAAACAGTAAAGATAGTGGTTGTGATGATTGTCTCATCTGATTACGTGTAAATGATTTGTGTCCGATTCGTCCTTCAGGTTATGTTTAATTTAGTTAATTCGCAATTGTTGGATGAGTCATTGAGAGAAACTGATGAAAATGCTAAACCTTGTGCAATGGAAAACCCCACTGAGAACGATCGCAGCCGCAGGTCTTTTTTTCATGCTAGCCCCTTCTCGTTTGGTTGAGGCTTCCATTGGGGAGGAGTTTGATGTTTGTGCTAAAGAATTACAACAAGCAGGATTATCGGCAGATGAAGCCTCTGCTGCCTGTTCTGAAGCCCTCCATCCAGAAGATTTATCCTTGTGTGTGCTAAGTATGAATGTTGAAGTCGATGTCACTGCCCAGCAGGGGTTAGAAAATTGTTTTCGCGATCGCCGTCCGGTGGAGTTAGCAACCTGCGTGATCGATATTGATGAGGCAGTCGAAGTTGAGGATGTGGGAAACATTGTTCAAAATTGTCGTAAAAGTCTGCAGCCGCTTCGTTATTCAGAATGCGTCATTGGTTTAACTGCAGGGAACGAAATTGCTGTTTCTCGGGCGGTTGACGATTGTATTGCTGCTGACGATTCTCCGAAAGCCCCCATTGAACAATAATGTTTTAACTCCTAGCGCATTAGATTTACGGTTTTATATGAATTCTCCTTTATTAATTGCCCATCGGGGTTATAGCGCGATCGCGCCAGAAAATACCCTAGCTAGCTTTCGGGCAGCCTCCCATGAACCCGTTTGGGGGGTGGAATTTGATGTACACCTGTCCGCAGAAGGGATTCCCATGGTGATCCATGATTCCACAGTGGATCGCACCACCAATGGTCGGGGGAAAGTGGCAAAAAAGACCGTTCGCCAATTACAATCTCTCGACGCAGGCAGTTGGTTTCATCCCCAATTTGCCAACGAGAGGATTCCCACCTTAGAACAAGTCTTAACGCTATTTTCCTCCCTCCCAGTGACGTTATTTATTGAAATTAAGGCTCCCCAGAATTGGTCTGCTACTGCGATCACTCATTTGATTCAATTGTTAGAACCGTGGCGCGATCGCTGCGTGATTCTCTGTTTTGATCACAGCTTCTTAATGCAACTTCGAAATCAATCACGATATTTTACGTTAGGGTTTTTAGTCTATCGAACAACACGCTATCGGATGCATTATCTAGAAACTCTTAAAAGTTCTCCTTGTGTTTTACTTCCTCATTTTTCCTTAATCTTAAAGTCACCCTTTATTACCAAAACCTTACTCACTCAAGGGTGGGAAATTATTCCTTGGACTGTGGATCGACCGACAATTGCTAAACAACTTGCTAACTTCAAAGTTGTCAAAATGATTACGAATAATTTGCTTCAAGTGAAACCAAAATTACATTCATATTCTTAAAAGCTTAAGATTACATTATATCTAGCGTATCTTCAATTAAATAACCGGCTGCGAGTAAGACTTGATTGGTTTTGCCCCAACTAATTTGCCCAGTTACATCTAGCGCGATCGCGCCCAGTTTTCGTTGCTTGTCTCAGGTTTCAGCTATTGACTGTTCCATGGCTTGAGATAACCCCGAACCATCACTCACCCGTATTACCACTTTGACACTAAACATTCATCAATAATATCTTCCCCAATTCCAGTACCACTGACGGCAGCTTTAGCATTAGCATAATTCCCCGCAGGCATCGCAGAATTACTCACCCGCCCGATGCGTTCCAATCCCTTACCGCCAGTTGATTTTGATCTAAGGCAACCACCCCAATGGTGCCCTCATTGCTATAATTTATAGCAGAGCTAGCCTAGCAAGGGGAATCATGGGCAAACATTCTTAAAAGTAGCATTCCCCATGCTGATAACATTAATCTTCGTGTTCTTCAAAGGGATCGGTTAATTCTGCAGAAGGAGGGCCAAACGAAAGATAAATTGAGTAGCCCGTTACTGCGATAACAATTGCTGCAATTGAAATGGCAAAAATGGTTGCAGTTTCCATAATTAAACCTTAAAATTGAATGATAAACTCATTTACAATTGTACATAATTTTATAATACATTTCACCGACGGTGGATTCGCTCACGAAAATAGGGTCACATAATATTACAATTGAGGGTAGTTAGTTAAGATCAAAATTTAAAAATATGGCAAAGCGTACTTGGTTGGGAGACCTTATTAAACCCCTAAACTCCGAATATGGAAAAGTTGCTCCCGGTTGGGGAACAACTCCTGTTATGGCAGTTTTTATGGGACTGTTCTTTGTCTTTTTACTGATTATTCTGCAAATTTATAATTCCTCACTTCTGCTGGAAGGATTTCAAGCAGATTGGAGAAGTCTTAGTCAGTAAAAAATTCAAAACTGTCAATTCCCTAAAACGCTCAACCCGGCATTTCCGGGTTTTATTTTATTGCAATACTTATATGCCAGTAGAATCTTAGGAACGCGAAGCGTATACAGGGCAGCATCACTTTCTGGCAATAATCCAAATGGCATGAATTAAACCGGGGATATATCCTAACAAGGTAAGGACAATATTAATCCAAAAATGTAGTCCAAATCCGACTTGAAAAAAAACGCCTAATGGCGGAATCAAAAGCGAGAATAAGATTCTGATTATATCTGCCATTGTCATTCTCCAAAATTTGCTTACTTTCTGATCTTAGCGTGACTACCTCGTTTGAGACTGTCGCCCCAATTCATAGACTCCAAACGCTATACAAGCAACAAGTCCCATACTAATTGCCCAACTTTGCCCAAGGGTGACTTCTACTCCATAATTACAAATTGCTCCCAACATGAGGAAGGGAAAAATGCTAAAAATCGAAGCATAAAATGCATTTTGGGATTCTCTAGCTTCACGGGTGCGTTCAAATTCTTCCACTGAGAGATACAGGGAGCGTTCTGCAAAGTTAAACCATCGCGCTAACTGTGTCATTAACCAATCTCTTAAGGGAGGTAAACTTAAATAAAGGGCTAAAGCCCAAAGCGTCGCGCCAGCAATGGTGTTGGTGTCAATCGGAATGGGAGGTAACATTTCAAGCATAATTAATCAAGATTTAGCAAAATGACTCCGTTTAGTTTTACAAATTTTAACAAATCTTATTGGAAAACCAGCGTTAATTTGATGACATGATTGTGGTTTGTCCTGGCTTTCATTCTCCTCAACTCACCTCTGATTTTCTGACAACGATGGAATTGTTCAATGGCGCGATCGTTCCTCCTGAAAGCATTCCTCCTTACAATGGAATCATGCTAGGGCAATGGCTGTTGCAACAGGTTTCTCCGCAAACAACAACAATTGATTTAATCGGATTTAGTGCTGGGGTGGTAGGGGCAATGGGTTGCGCGATCGCATGGCAGCAACAAGGAGGTATCATCCGTAATCTGATCGCCATTGATGGTTGGGGCGTTCCGTTATGGGGTTCCTTTCCCATTTATCGCCTTAGTCATGATCGCTTCACCCATGAAACATCAAAATTAGTTGGAACCCAACAACGGGATTTCTATTGTTCCCCGCCCGTTTCTCATTTAGCCCTTTGGCAATCTCCTGATACCGTTTGGGGATGGTGGGAAATCAAGTTCGGTTGTCATTGGCGTTGTTGTGCTGTAACGATGATTAAACTCATTTTAGAAAAATCGTAAACATTTTGATGAATGATTCCCCAGTTCAACAAGAATATGATCGCCTTGCCTCCATTTATGATCAACGGTGGTCTTTTTATCTAAGCTCCTGAGAAGACTCCCATTATAGTCGTTAGACTTAATGGGCAGATGAATCAGGACATTTACAATTAGGATTGACACATTGTAAAAAAATAGTTAAAATTAAATCATTATTCCAGCAACAGGTCGAATGCTCAATTTCACTTACAACTATCGTATTAAACCAACAAAAGAACAAATTGAAAAGATTGAACATAATCTC
>JAHEOB010000263.1 GCA_018610095.1 Halothece sp. MAG | reverse complement strand
TGGAATGCAGCAATCAATCTCAAGAATTTGGCGGTAGGGATGAACGTCAGTAGTAAAGCTCAGTCACGAACCGAAGCGGAAGCTGGTGCTGCTGAGAAGCCCCACTCACATTTCGTAGAAATTGAGTGCGGGTAATTCACATGATTAAGTGGCGTTACCACATAAGGGCGATTATAAAGTTGAGTTTTGGAGTCAGGTTGCAGGGTTTCCCGAATTTGATCGAGTTCAATGCCGCTTGTGTCGTAGAGAATATGAAAATCAATAGCAGAACAAGGAAAGGGAGTCTTATTATCTGAACAAATGAGTTGATGCTTCACTTCTTTGGCAGATTTGATTAAACTTTCCGCTAATTCATAAGCCACAGAAAAGGGAAAATGTCGTTTAACGATAGAAATACCAGCACAAGCAGAAAGCCAATTTACGCCAATTTGTTTGTGAGCAATATAACTAATGTCCCTTATTGTCGGCTGTTTACTTGTTTCCTTTTCAAATTCCTGCAAAAATTTTCGGCTAAATTCTAGGGCATATTTACCATGACAAACGACCGTTAAATCATCTCCGCCAATAATGAGGGGAACCACAGGCGTAATGCCATCTTTTTCTTTTTCGGGAAACACTTCAATTGCTTTCGTAAAGGCAGCCTCAGTACATTGATCAAGCTTTAAGGAGAAATTACGATATTTTTCAATATAATTACGGTTACTTTTATCCTTGCCAATATAGTCTTGAAACGCTTGGAAAATTTGACCTAAACCATTGCCATCAGCATGAACCACAGCTAACCAAGGAAGTTCCTCGGGATCAAAACGTTTTTCCAATTGATTAATATTCTGGATCAACTTACGGGAACTCCCCTGATTCCGAATGATCTTTTGCAGGCGATTAATTCCTTTCTTGGTCACCTTGCGCTTGACCTCACTCACCTTAGAAATTCGAGTGGGTGGCTGATTCGGAATTGAATGATCCATCGAGGAAGCTGGTAAACCACTTTCTGCACAATCAGCAACAATGGGTAAACGGAGAAAGCGGTTATCAGGAGAGGGAAGGCGGGCTCGTGTTTGTTCAAAGGTTTGATGGACTCTATAAATCGTGTCGCCGAGGGTATTGTCTTGTTCCCTAATGGGTTCATAAACCCCTGAAATGTTTAATCCAGGAGCTTCCTCTAAAGCTCGACGAGTCACATTAGAAATAATGTCTTTTGCAATTTCCTCGTTTTTGGTAATCAGTACCGCTTTTCCTGAAGCTGCGGTTACAATTTCCACTTCCTGATTCGAGTTATTTTGAATGGGAGGATTGTAGCTTGCTCCCTGTTCTCCCAGCAGTAATTCTCGTAAGAATTGAGAATCAATCGGTTTTTGCAAATTTTGGAGATTCTGATTATATTTAGCAACCGCATCAATCACCCATTGAGTGCCAGCTTGATAGGTCAGTTGGGAAGCACCGACATTTTCCCGCAGTCGGTTAGTGGAGAAAATGAAATTTTGATTGCCAGAGGTTTCCAGTAGAACTAAGCAATAGGAATCGTTAACACTACTCATACGCGATCGCGTTCAGGGTGACAATTGACTTCGAGTTTACCAATTGCAGCCGTAATGGTGACTACAAACAAATCACTAGTAATAATCATTCAAGAAAATTTAATACAACTTAAAAACTTGAATTGAAGGAACAAGTTTCTAATAAGCGAAAAATAGCATCATTGATGTTTAATAAAAGCTAATTATGCAGAGGTGTTCACTAAATTAATTAAATGGTTGGCCAGTCTGTGAATCATCGGACGAGTGGAAACATTTTCTCCACGATCTAAATAGTGAATGGTTCCTTTAAGAATCGGATCATCAGTTTCAAACTGATCCTCTCTTGCTTCGTAATCACTATTGAGAATAGCCACAACAGGAACATTTAAGTCATCGCATAACTGTTTCCAACTCTGAAAGCCTTTTTCAGATTTTGTTAAGATAACAGCGTGAGTTGCTTTTGACATAATCGTTTGGTTTTCAGGCGTAATTTTGCCTCCCACATCAAACACTAAAATGGGAAGATTAATTGCCTTAATTTGTTGAGCCTTCACTTTGGCAAATTTAGGTGTAAATTGTGCTTTATAGTCCTCTTTTAATTGGCGTGCTAGTTCTGGATTTCTTTGGGCGGTGGGATAAAACCAAGCTCCTTCGCCATCAGGACAACCTGAGAAAACATAAGAATCGGGGGCATGAGGTAAATTTAAGAGAGTTTCTTTTAAGCCTTCTCGTAAACAAGTCTTGCCAGCATGAGCTTCCCCGCATAATGCCACTTTAATTCTTTTATTCTCACTACGTTTAACATCAATTGTCTCTCCCACTTGATAACCACTATGACTAATGACAACAATATATTTGTCTAGATTTGATTCGGCAAGTTTGGGGTCATAAACTGCAACCACACTATATAAATGAGCGAGTTGATTCGCCATAACAAAAGCCGCTGCGGTAGTACAGCGTCCATTGATGAGAAGGGGTTGCTTACTTCCCTTGAGTTGACCGCTGTTAATTAACGTCTTGAAACGGGCTTCTGCATCGCGTACAAGTTGGTTACCATCTGCTGTGACTTCGTTGTTAATTTTAGCTTCAAGAATCTCTTGATTAGGATTCCAATTGATTAAGAAAGAGGGATTCGTTTGATTGTCTGGTTTACCTTCGATAATTTGGTTGCTTGTAGGATCGATCCGACTGCCCACGGGGTAATCTGGCGTGGTACTAGTAACAATAATGCAAGGTTCCGACAAGCGGGGATCAGAATAGGCGATCGCGCTATATAAGTGAGCTAAGCGGTGAGCTAAAACATAAGCAACGGGGACAGAACTCGGTCCGTTAATCTTAAGGAGTTTTCCTCCCGATAATTCACCTGATTTGATTAGTTCATCTAAACGGGCTTGCGCATCTTTAACAATTTGGTCACCAGTCGTATTCACATCACGGTTAAAATCGACTATAAGGGTATCCCCTGCTTCTAAATTGATTAGATAGCTAGTCATAGCTTTTAGATTGCTCTTTCCTGAACGGAAGGTTTCACACTAAGTTCAATTTAAAACAGGGGTGGAAAAGTCATGTTCCAAAAGAAACATTTAGCGCGTCAATAAATCCAAATGTCCCTGATGAAGCGAATTTTCATGGTAATGCAGGTGCGTCGATGCTGTTGAAAGGAGCATTTGAACTAATCAGAATCAGCTAAAATGTCCCAATTGCTGTGGCGTTTACCCAATTTTGAAGATAGTAAGTTATTGATCGACGCACCTCGGGTAAAGTGTGAAAGCCTAATGAACCGTTGACCCGCGTCGATTCCCTATCATGAGGGGGATGAAGCCTTGTAACTTGACAATTGAGATGGGTAAGTTACGATGATAATTAATCGGTGCGTCGATTTGAGGTGTGAAAGCCAGAGTTCATAAGGGCTCTGAAACGGACAGTTCCGATAATTTAATCCCTGCCGAGGGATGGAAACACGATGAGGAAGACTGAGCGTTTATACGTAGTAGATCACGTTCCGATAATTTAATCCCTGCCGAGGGATGGAAACATAAATCCGGATAAGAGCTTTTTGTATTCTCCGTTACTTCCGTTCCGATAATTTAATCCCTGCCGAGGGATGGAAACTTGCTTCCTGATACTTCTCATGTTGGAGATACTCTTCTGCTGTTCCGATAATTTAATCCCTGCCGAGGGATGGAAACTAGTCTCAGTCGAGAGAAACTCAGAGGAATTAATTGGATTGTTCCGATAATTTAATCCCTGCCGAGGGATGGAAACCGCTTCATAGGCACATGACAACTGTATATTACCTTGTCTGTTCCGATTACTTAATCCCTGCCGAGGGATGGAAACATTTCCGCCAGCTGAACCATTAGAATACTGCTCGGAAGTTGTTCCGATTACTTAATCCCTGCCGAGGGATATCCAGTGACCAGTTAGCAGTGAC
>JAHEOB010000262.1 GCA_018610095.1 Halothece sp. MAG | reverse complement strand
GTACCAAACAGGATTAACTGCGGTGGGTTCTCCCGTGGGTAAAATGCCCTGTAATGACGTTCTGTCGGGGGCGGAAGCCTAGATAAGAGTCTAAAAGGGAATCTCCCATTATAATCTTTGATTTAATGGGAGAGGTTCAAGTTCAGGCAAGTATCCAAGAAACGGTTAACCGTTTGCAAATTCAACCAGAACAACGCGTGTTAGATATCGGTTGTGGAACAGGAACGCTGCTGCAAACATTACTCTCTTTTGTTTCCGAAACCAACTTAGTGGGCGTTGATCCCTCTCAAGAAATGCTTAATGTGGCGAAAAATAAATTACCGAAAACCATTGAACTGAAACAAGGTGACGCTGAGAAGTTACCCTTTCCTGATAACTGTTTTGATTGGGTGATATCGACTAATAGTTTTCATTATTTTTCCCATCCTGAAAAAGCCATTGCCGAAGCAAAACGAGTTCTCAAAACCAATGGTTCTGTCGTGATTACCGATTGGTGTCATGACTATTTAACGTGTCGTTTCTTAGATTTAATCTTGCGCTGGTTTAATGATGCCCATTTCCGTACTTATGGGAGTCATCAATGCCAAGTCATGTTACAACAAGGCGGGTTTCGTAACGTTTCCATCGAAAAATATAAATTGAACTGGTTTTGGGGCATGATGACAGCCAAAGCCATTAAACCCTAAAAAAAACACCGCACCTTTTGCAGATGCGGTGAATTAAATAAGTTTTATTTTACAAAAGCACTGTTATTAAGCCATTGCAGGTTGTTTTTCCATATCAGGGGAATATTTGCCCATGCTAGCTGCGCTATTGCACTGAGCACGGTGCTGTATTAGTTCTTGTGCTTTTTTCACGTTGTTGGCATCGCCTGCCCAGTGTTCCATACCAGGTCCCTGAATAGCGCGAGCGTAGGAGAAGGTGATGCGCCAGGGGCATTGCGAAATTAGAGACTCAGAGTTCATAATGTTGAGGTGTTGTGCTGCTTGTTCTACCGTTTGTCCGCCAGACAAGAATGCAATGCCGGGAACAGAGGCAGGAACGTTGTCACGGAGACACTGAATGGTGCGCTCAGCAACTTCTTGAGGAGTGGATTGTTGTGGGCACTGCTTACCAGCAATTACCATGCTAGGCTTGAGAACCATTTGATCGAAGGCAACCCCTTGAGCGTAGAGTTGATTGAATACTGTGTTCAGGGTTTGGTTCGTTACTTCGTGGCAACGATCAATGGTGTGGTCACCATCAATGAGAACTTCAGGTTCAACGATCGGAACTAAGCCACCTTCTTGGCAAAGTGCGGCATAACGTGCTAAGGCATGAGCATTTGCTTCGAGGCAAGCTGGAGTGGGAATGCCATCGCCAATGGTGATTACTGCACGCCACTTGGCAAAGCGAGCCCCCATTTGATAATATTCTGCGATCCGATCGCGCAGCCCATCCAGTCCTTCGGTTACTTTTTCACCAGGATGGCCGGCTAAATCTTTCGCGCCCGTGTCAACCTTGATGCCAATAATGACACCTTGGTCTTTCATGACATCAGTGAAAGGCTTCCCATCGTCGGTTTTTTGACGAATGGTTTCATCATATAGAATTGCCCCACTAATGTAGTCCCCTAAGTTGGGAGTGGTTAGAAGTAATTGACGATACTGGCGACGCTTTTCTTCAGTTGTGTCAATTCCTACTTTTTGGAACCGCTTATTACAAGTGCGGTTGCTTTCATCCATCGCCAAGATACCCTTATTAGGGGCTACCATAGCTTTTGCTGTGCTACGGAGTTCTTCGGTGTATTGACTCATATTTTATACACTCCTTTATAAAACTTCATCTTACATAATATAATTTCTCACTTTTCCTTGACCTTTGTCAAAGGAATACAGGGAAATTTTAAGAAATCCTGAAAAGAATTATAACAGCTATCGTTGGGAATCGTGACCGATCTCTCAATCATTCGTGCGTTAGAATTCCAAAAACAAATTCCTCAGCCTCTGGGAATTAGGCTGAGGTTGCTTGTTCATTTTTGATGTTGAACCAACATTATTTTAAATTAGCGCGAGAATCTTGAATGGCGACCCAAAGTGCAGTACCAGCTAGCGGAAGACTACCACTGAGAATAATGGATGTCATTAAAACCCCATAGCGAGGATGACCATAGGATAGTTCAAAGACCGAGCCCACTGCTGCGATCGCGGCGATGCAAGAAACGATTAAAAATAAACCACTTTTAGGGGTCATTAACACGGCAATTCACTCCTTTTTACTATTGTGATCTCAGCGTTTGAACATCTTTGGTAGAGAAACCTTGTTTATTGAGAGCTTCTGTTAAAACTAAATCATTAGGAACCCGATCCACAAATAAAATACCGTCGAGATGATCAGCTTCGTGTTGGATGACGCGGGCGAGAATTCCACTGGCTTTTAATTTTTGAGGGCGACCCTGTTCATCTTTATATTTTACCTGAATCGCTTGGGGGCGAACCACATCTAAGAAAACGCCAGGAATACTGAGACAACCTTCTTCTCCCTTGACCCAATCTTGACTATAACTTTGAATTTCAGGATTAATCAAAATCAGAGGCGGCGTTGCGGTATTATTGGGATCACAATCAATGACCAGCATCTGTTTCTGAACACCCACTTGGGGAGCTGCTAAACCAATCCCTTGTTCACTATACATGGTTTGCAGCATATCTTTCGCTAACTCTCGTACCGATTTATTAACTTTACTAATGCGCTTGGTGGACTGACGGAGAGCGCGATCGCCGAGATAATGAATCGATAACGGCTTTTCTTTAACGGGGGTTTGCTTATTGGCAATCGATGCTGTCATGTTTCTTTTTCTTAATTGAATTTTACAACAATAAGGTTTCGTTTCGATTTTAACAATTATCCGTTCTCATAAGACTCAACTTCTTTTCCTTGAACCACTAAAACCGAACAAGGGGCATAGTGAAGCACATGATTACTGACACTGCCTAAAAAGACTTCTGCTAAGCCACGACGCCCGCGACGACCCAAAATAATCAAATCGGCTTCCCAAGTTTTTGCCATTTCACGAATCCAGCTACTGGGTTCACCAATTTTGCAACTATACTCTACGCTTAAGCCTTCTTCTTGCGCCCTTTGAGCATAGTCTTGTAGCCAGTTTTCCGTTTCCTGCAACTGCGATTCTAAATGTTCCTCAATGGAGGAAGATACACTCATCACGCCGTAAATACCACTATAAGAATCCATATTGCGACCATCAAACAGAATGGCATGAAAGAAATGAAGTTGGGCTTGATGGGCTTTTGCCTGCGCGATCGCTTGCTGAAAAACCGCTTCTCCTTGAGGTGATTGATCCAAAGCTGCCAAAATTTTACGATAAGTCATCTTTTTCTCCTCATCAATGAAACAACAATCATAATTGTCGTGAGTGGGAAAGAAGCTCAATCTGTCTCTGCTTGATCGAGATGAATCCTTGGTATGCTTAGTTAGGGAACTAAAGTAACGCTGTGACTAATCCATTTCGATTTTGGATACTAATAATTAATATTCCGAATGAATATCAAACAACTCCTTACTCAATATAGTAATGGTCAAACCAAATTTTCAGGAATCGATTTAAATGGAGCAGATCTGTGGGGGGCCGATCTCATTGGGATTTCCTTAGAAAAATCACGTTTACAAGCTGCAATTTTAAACTTTGCTCACCTCAATCAGTCCTCTTTTAATGAATCAGACTTAACTGGCATCAAACTGAGTGGGGCAAATCTCAATCAAGCAACCCTACAACAATCCTCTTTATACCATGCTGATCTTCATGGGGCAAGTTTACAAAACTCTCTGATGCGAGGCGTTAATCTCAGTTATGCCAATTTGTTTGACGCCAATCTCACGGAAGCTGATTTACGGCAAACCGATTTCAGTCATGCCAATTTAAGTGGAGCTTGCTTGCGCTTTGCTAATTTACGGGAAGAACGTCGTAAAGTAGTTAAATTTCAAGGAGCAAATTTAGAAAAAGTCGATTTACAAGGCGCTCAACTAAGAGGTGCTGATTTACGACAAGCCCAACTGCGAAACGCGAACTTAAAGGGAGCTATTTTAACGAAAGCGAATTTACAAGGGGCTGATTTAACAAAGGCAAACTTAGAAGAAGCGATGTTGAATGATGCTCAGATTGAGCAAGTCTATCTAGATGAGGCAAATCTCAAAAAAGCCTCCTTGAATCGAACCCAATTAAAGGAATCTTCCCTAGTGGGAGTTAATTTAGAAGACGCTTCCCTACGAGATGCCAATTTAATGAAATCAAATTTAAGCCAAGCAAATCTTTATTTTGCTAAACTGAATCGTGCTAATTTACAGCGCTGTAACTTCACAGAAGCAAGTTTAGTGGAAGCAATGCTTATTGATGCCACATTAGTTAGAAGTAACTTGTTCAATGCTGACTTAACCAAAGCCAATCTCCTACGGGCAGAATTGAGTAGTGTTGATCTCAATGAAGTTATTTTAACTGGGGCAACGATGCCTGATAATCGAACTCATTCTTGAATAACCAGTGGTCGTTTCTTACCATCAATTAGTAAGGTGTTATCGTTAAAGACAACGGTTGACAGATTCTTGATTATGGCTTCAAATGCAAATTGTTTTGCTTATGATTTAGAAAGCGAGCAGGAAGTGATAATGTCCAAAAAGCTTTTATTTGCCGTTTGTCGTGATTATTGGGAAAATGATCAAGACACTTTATGTGCTATTCAAACCAGTGAACTCCTTACAGAACTACATCAATCTCAGCGAAGCCTCAACGAAATTAGTTGCCACCTATATCAAATTGTCAATGGGTTAAATAAACGAGAAAAATATTATCCCGTTGCTAAAAAATTGATTTGGAAACTGAGTGATGAACTATATGATAGTCAGATTAAGTCCCTCCAAGATCAAGTTTCCTCTTGTGAAACTCAGCAATCACCAATGAATGCTCCTTCAACCCATCATCCGCTTATACTTGAAATTGCTAAAATCTTTGAACAAGATGACAATGCCCAACGCATTCATAAAATGTTATTTGCACTCAGCCAAAAGTGTTGGGAAAACAATCCGGATATTTTTACGAAGTATTCTCTTGAAGAATTAATTCCACAAGTTCGTTATGCTCATCCTACTCTAGAACGACTAAGCATTAATTTATTGAAAATTATTAAAGGGTTGAATAAACAAGGTATTTATACACAAGTTGCCCAAACCATTATTAGACAATTTTCTAAATTATATGAACAAAAAAACGATTTATATAAATTAAGGTCATTCGTTAAGTTTTCACAAGAAAGTGATTCAAAATCTACCCAAACTATTCCTTTAGCGCAGTCGAGCAAAGAACCTCGGAAATATTATTTAAACTATAATCCCTACCAATTGCGACAGCAGATTATCCACAATCGCAATCCATTACGAGTCAAAAGTTTGTTATTTTATGTCCTCCATCCAGAGTATGAGATGGAGAAACAGGAAGAAAATAATTTCTTAATTCAAAGTGATGAACTGGATGACATGCTATTGCAACTCTTTCAAAAGTTTACCACGGTTCAAGAATTACAATCTCAGTTAGAATCGACTGCGCTTCGTTTCGCAGCAATTTATCCTAATATTTTAAATGTAGAAGATAGTTTAGATATTGTCCAAGCAATTGTTGCATCAATGAAACCGATTTATCATTCCCAATAACTTCTTACCGAATATGGAAGTGTCCAATCTTTTACAAGCCTACGCTCAAGGTCAAATAGATTTTCGTCAACAAAATCTCCCCCAATCCAATTTTTCAGGTGTCAATTTATTTGGCATTAACTTTTCTCATACCAATCTAAAAGGGGCTAATTTTACCTTTGCTAGTTTAAATCAAGCTAATTTTAATTATAGTCATTGTCAACAAACCCAATTTCGTGGTGCCGATTTAAAGCAGGCTTCATTTTATCAAACCAATCTTGGTGAAAGTGATTTACATGGTGCCCTTTTACAGGGGGCAAATTTAACTGAGAGCATCCTTACCTTAGCCAATCTAGTGGATAGTAATTTGATGGAGACTCACTTAGCTGGGGTGGATTTCGGTGAGGCTGATCTCAGTGGTGCTTGTTTGCTGGGAGCAGTGTTTCAAGACGCATCAACTCGCCATCCCACTCAATTGAAAAAGGCAATTTTACAAGGAACTGATTTAGAAGGGCTTTCTCTTAAGGGCGTTGATCTCAGTGAAGCCACTTTAGTAGAAGCGAATGCCGTGAACGCTTGTTTCCAAACCGCTGATTTAGAAGGGGCGAATTTATATCAAGCGAATTTATTTGCAACGAATTTCCGCAACGCCAATTTAAAACGGGCGAATTTAAGAAATGCCAACTTAGAACAAGCAGATTTAACGGGGGCAGATTTAAAAGAAGCTGATTTGAGGGGTGCTTGTTTGCATCAAGCCCAATTGTTTCAAGTGATTTGTAATGGGGCGAATCTCTCTCAAGTTAACTTGCATCAAGGGAAAATGAGGGAAGCGCAATGCCAAGGAACTGACTTCAGCCAAGCCCATTTAAGTGAAACCAATCTAAGACAAGCCAATTTAGCAGAGGCAAATTTTAGCAATGCCAATTTGAACGATGCCGATTTAAGGGATGCTAACCTCAATCAAACCAATTGGACGAATGTTAAGTTAGATCGGGTAAGGTTCTAGGAATTTCGCTTCGCTAATTCTATCTCATAACGATTTCCCAGATTTATGCAATAATTAACACGAGAGTTTTCATCAATTGCTTTCTCATGACTGATCCAACTGATGAACGTACGCTAGCTGAACAAGCCCCATCGCGGTTTGAGTGTCGCAGTTGTGGCTATGTTTATGAGCCCAATAAAGGAGATAGCACGCAAAATATTCCTGCTGGCACTCGATTTGAGGAGTTACCGTCACAATGGCGTTGTCCCGTATGTGGGGCTGCTCGCAACGTTTTTGTTGATATTGGCGCGATCGATGCCCCGTCAGGATTTCAACAAAATTTATCCTTTGGCTTGGGAGTTAATCGTTTAACGCCTAAACAAAAAAATCTCTTGATATTTGGGGCTTTAGCGTTTGCCTTTGTTCTGTTTATGAGTTTTTATGCACTTGAGTAAAATAAAGGATGGTAATCAAGTTTGAAACAACAAACATGAGTATTTATTTCAAAAATTTGATGAAGCAAATCGTGATCCCGATGGCGATCGCGATTTTTACTGTCGGTTGTAGTCAAGTTCCCTCCACGGCATCCCATCCTTGGCAACTAATCGAAGACCTTCCCACAGAAGAAACCATTTTAGACATTGCCTTTACGGATAACTTGGAGCATGGTTGGATGGTCGGTGATAACGCAACGTTAATGGAAACTTATGATGGAGGAAACACTTGGCAAAAGAAAGAATTGCAACTGGAAGAAGAAAAATTAGATTTTCTCTCGGTCAGTTTTTATGGTGATGAAGGTTGGATTGTTGGAGAACCATCCGTTCTATTACACACCACTGATGGTGGCAAGCATTGGTATCGTATTCCCCTGAGTAAGAAATTGCCAGGGAGCCCCTATCGCATTGTTGCAACTGGCCAAAATCAAGCGGAAATGGTTACCGATGTGGGAGCAATTTACGAAACTACCGATGGGGGCAAAAACTGGCAAGCCCTTGTGGAAGAAACAGCCGGGGTTGTGCGCAATGTTGCCCGCTCCCCTGATGGCAAATATGTGGTTGTTTCCTCTCGGGGCAATTTTTATTCCACTTGGACCCCTGGAGACGCCAATTGGGAATCTCATGAACGTAATACTTCCCGTCGGCTGCAAAATATCGGTTTTACTCCTGACGGCAAATTATGGTTACTAGCCCATGGCGGTCAAATTCAATTTACCGAATCCGAGGATTTTGAAAGTTGGTTAGACCCAGAGTATCCTGAATTTGCCACCTCTTGGGGACTATTAGATATTGGTTATCGCACCTCTGATGAACTTTGGGTTGCTGGGGGAAGCGGTAATTTATTATGTCGTTCCCAATCAGAAGGAAAATGGAAGAAAGATCGCGCTGTAGAAGACATTCCTAGCAATTTTTATCGCGTTCTCTTTTTTAGTCCCGAAAAAGGATTTGTTCTAGGGGATCGTGGAACGGTTCTCAAATATGAAGGATCGGCTGAGAATGTGTAAAGAAAATGTGCCAATTGTTAAAACATTTTTTATCATATATTAAGTGAGGAATCAATTTTTGTAAAAGGAGAAGAGTCCTATGGCAGGAACCACAGGAGAGCGCCCATTTTCTGATATTATTACCAGCGTTCGTTATTGGGTAATTCATAGTATTACCATTCCCATGCTTTTTATTGCGGGTTGGTTGTTTGTTAGCACCGGTTTGGCGTATGATGCATTTGGCACACCCCGACCCGATGAATATTTTACTCAAGAACGACAGGAATTGCCGATTATTACTGATCGCTTTAACGCAAGTGACCAAGTAGAAAAATTTAATAAGTAATTGTTCTTAATAAGGAGGAGATATCATTATGACAACCAATCGTCCCAATGAACCCACAAGTTATCCCATTTTTACCATTCGCTGGTTAGCAGTTCACACCTTAGCAATTCCTACGGTGTTCTTCTTAGGCGCGATCGCTGCTATGCAGTTTATTCAACGATAAGGAGTCACCCGTCATGGATCGCAATCAAAACCCCAATAAACAACCAGTCGAACTAAATCGTACTTCTCTGTATTTAGGATTACTACTTGTTTTTGTGCTTGGCATTCTATTTTCAAGCTACTTCTTTAACTAAAACCCATTTATTGTGAAAGCTGTTTAATTGATAAGGAGGAAATCAAAATGATGTCTGGAGATGGAAAAATTCCACTTTGGATTGTTGCAACCATTGCTGGCTTAGGGATAATTGCCGTTGTTGGTCTTTATTTCTACGGTGCTTATGCAGGAGTCGGCTCTTCCGTTTAACAGGATTGATTAACGTTGAGACCGCTAGGATAATTAGTTCCTAGCGGTTTTTGTTGATTCCCCGTTATCCTGATTGTGGCTGATCTCTCTAGCAGCTTGAAATTCTGGTACAAGCCAACCTAGAATTTCCATTATTTTTTCCTTATTGCCTTGCTGAGCAGCTGCTAAGAGGTTATTGAGAGGCGTTTCTAACTCCTGCCATGTGATGCTCTGTTCTTGAGCAGCATAAATTTTCGGGTGTTGTGTCGGAATTGACCTCTCAGGATCAATGAGTAACTCTTCATAAAGCTTTTCCCCAGGACGCAACCCAGTAATTTTTAATTCAATATCCTGACCCACTTCCAAACCACTCAACTGAATCATTTGTAACGCTAAGTCATAGATTTTAATCGGTTCTCCCATATCT
The DNA here is from genome assembly GCA_018610095.1 of Halothece sp. MAG. Lineage (GTDB taxonomy): Bacteria > Cyanobacteriota > Cyanobacteriia > Cyanobacteriales > Rubidibacteraceae > Halothece. The sequence goes on along the minus strand of JAHEOB010000262.1, from coordinate 1,341 downwards.
AAGAGAAACACTTCCCCTCCTTGACCCAATGCTCCTGCTTGGATCACTAAACGAGCAGCTTCTGGAATAGACATAAAATAGCGGGTAATTTCAGGATGGGTGACAGTAATCGGTTGTCGATTTGCAATTTGTTCTCGAAAGCGAGGCACAACTGAACCATTACTATCCAAAACATTTCCAAAGCGTACCATCACAAAAGTGGTTGAGTGAGAGTCTTTTTGAGCAAAAGCCTGTAAAATAAGTTCCCCCACTCGCTTGGTTGCCCCCATGACATTAGTAGGGCGAACTGCTTTATCAGTGGAAATGAAAACAAAATTGTTGACCCCACAATCTCTTGCAGTGGAAGCTGTAACCAAAGCCCCATAAACATTATTGATCACCCCCTGACTGGGATTATCTTCGATTAAAGGCACATGTTTGTAAGCAGCAGCATGATAAATTGTATTGACGTTATAGCCAAGCAATACCTCTCGTAAACAATCTTCATTAGTGACAGAATCTAAACAAGGAATACGCAATAAATCAGGATGGGTTTCACTTAATTCTTGATTAATTTTGTAGAGGGCATACTCATTGCGCTCATAGAGAATTAGGGAACGAGGATTGTGTTGCGCAATTTGCCGACAAAGTTCTGCTCCAATTGAACCCCCTGCTCCCGTTACTAAAACCGATTTGCCAGTGATATTCACATGTAATAATTCTGGAATTGGGGTCACTTCTTCTCGCCCTAATAAATCCGTAATATCAATTTGCCGCAACTCGCTCAGGGCAGTTTGACCACCAATCATTTCACTAAGACTGGGTACGGTTTTGACAGTTACCGGTAATTCCCTGAGTTCATTCAAAATTTTCTGTTTAACTTGCCCTTGCGCGGAAGGCATCGCCAACAGGATAGTTTTTACCCGTTGTTCCTTGACTAGTTTCGGTAGTTGATTCGGAGAATAGACGGTTAAACCATTAATCTGGCTTTTTTGTAATTGGGGATTATCATCTACAAACCCTGTAATCTGGTAAGTTTTTTGATGACAGAGCGCTTGTGCTAATTGTGTTCCCGCTTCCCCTGCCCCATAAATAATTGCTTTTGGTGGCGGATTACCGATAAAAAAAGGAGAACGAGTATTGTAAAGCCCCCAACGAATAAGTAAACGCCCTCCCATCATCAGCAAAATGCTTAACAAGGCATCATTCAAGACAACTGAACGAGGGAGTTGCTCAATTTGGAAGAAAAATGCAATCAATAGAATAATTCCATAACTGAGCGCGATCGCTTGTGTGACTTTATAGAAAAGCTCTAGCCCGACATAGCGCAAAATGGGACGATATAACCCTAATAATTGCAAG
>JAHEOB010000261.1 GCA_018610095.1 Halothece sp. MAG | reverse complement strand
TGGAATTACGAAGATATTAGGGCGTTATTAGGCAAATTTTTATTTAGTGGGGAAACGGTCCAAAAGAAGGTTTCTGCCCTTAGTGGAGGTGAAAAAGCGCGACTGGCACTTGCTAAAATGTTGTTAACCCCTGTTAATTTATTAATTTTAGACGAGCCGACCAACCATTTAGATATTCCTGCCAAAGAAAATATTGAATCGGCATTGCAAAACTATGATGGAACGGCTTTAATTGTATCTCACGACCGTTATTTTATTTCCCAAGTAGCGACGAAAATTGTAGAAATTAATGAAGGGGAATTAGTTGTTTATGACGGGAATTATCAGTATTATCGTCAGAAAAAAGCAGAAGAAGAGGAACAAAAACGGATAGCTGCGGAACAGGCAGCCCAAGAAGCCAAACGGAAAGCGAAACAACAGAAGAAAAAGGAAAAAGAACAAGCCCGGAAAGCTAAAAAAGGTAAAAAATAACGGTTCTAATTCTATTTTTGAGCAAGGCGAAACATTGATAAATAGCTAGTCGGCAAAGTTTTTCCTAAACGGGGTGACGCGCGATCGCGACATGACAATACCAATGTTTCTTGGCTTCCAAACTCTTAGAAAAAATTTCTTGGAGTTGCTTTTGACATCCTTTTATTTTCCATATATTACGTTACATTTTAACGATGTACTACAATGGGGGCTTAACAATGAATAATTCTCTGGTGAGCCATATTTATTTTAAAGATTTCAACATGGCTTGTAATTTTAATTGTACTTCTGCTAATTCCTTATCAGGATTTGACCCTTCAACAATGCCCGCCCCTGCATATAAACGGGCTTGATGTTTATGAATCATAGCAGAACGAATTCCCACTAAAAATTCGGCATTGCCTTGATTATCTAACCAGCCAATGGGGGCAGCATAAAGAGCGCGATCAAAGGTTTCATAATCTTGAATTTTTTCACAAGCAGTGGCAGTGGGAACGCCAGCAACAGCAGGAGTGGGATGGAGTTTCTTAACAATTTCAATGGGATGAATCTGATTGGGAACTTCCGCTTGAATCAGTGTCCACAGATGTTGAATATTACTCAATTTTAATAATTGACTGCGCGATCGCGCTGGGGTGAGTCCTAATTGTTGCAGTTGTTGGATCAGATAATTACTAACGGCTTGATGTTCTCGTTTTTCTTTTTCACTATTAAGCAACATTTTAGCGAATTTTTCATCCGCGATCGCGTTGTTGCCACGAGGGGCAGAACCGGCTAAAGCATCACTAATTAATTGCTGTTTTTTTAAACTAAATAAGCGTTCGGGAGTTGCCCCTACAAAGGTTGTTCCGTTGCCATTACCGACTGAAAAAATATAGCAATCGGGATGCTTTTGCCGTAAATCATGTAACGATAAAAAGGGATCAAATGGTAACTGCGAAACGACATCAAAATGATGGGCTAAGACAATTTTTGTTAATTGGTGACTGCTAATATCATTGAGAGCCAAATTAACAGCATGTTTAAATTGATTCGGTTCTCTTAACTCTTTATTTTCCCAAGGAGAACACAGATGATAGGAAACTGTTAAGATAGAATCAGTAACTTGCTCAATGCTTTGTTTTTGCTTGATAATTTTTTTCTGAATTTTAAAGATATTGGTAGTTGTAGAAACGGTAAAATTAGCTGTTAAAAAACAGGAATTTTTATATTGTGTTACTTGCCATTGGGGAATAAAAATCGTTACCGCAGGAAATGGACAAGATAATGAAGGCGTATCAAAAAACGTAAAATTTGTAAAAAAATTAACCCCTGTCTCCTGAAATTGATCGGACTTGATTTCAATAATTTGCTGTTGACAATGATTAATAAAGGCTTGACTCTTTTGAAAACGTTGATTCCCCTGAAACGTTTCTTCTTGACAACTCCCCCAAGCAGCAATTCGTGACGCAATCATGCCTTCGCAAGCAAGGGGAGGACGATGCCAATAAAAATGACGTTGATGAGGCAATATCAGCCGTTGTAACACTGCAAGGGGATCCACCAGCGATAGGGGTTGGCGAATGCTAACAATGAAGGATTCCCCTGTTGCCACACATCGTTGCTGGCAACTTTGCAAAAAGTGATAAAGGCGTTGCTCACTAGTTAACTGTCCAGCATAGCAATAAGTCACTGACATGAGTGAAAATTGTAAATAATTTTATAAAATTTCTGGTGTTGTCGAAAAAAAGATGATATTTCTGAGTTATATCTTGTGCCATCTTACTATTTAATTATCTTAACTTTAATTGATATGGATTTAAGGAATGCCATCCTCAATCGAAAGTTATTGTCACCCCTTGTTGCTGATAACCTCGAAGTGGCAAACCGAACTTGCTTGCTGTATTATCTTAAGGAACAATGAGCGTTACACCGTCTAAAGAGCAATCTGTAAAAAAAATTAATACCTCCCTCTGGATTGCTGCCATTAAGCCTCCCATTTATAGTGTTGCCGTAATTCCCATTACCCTTGGAAGTCTCACCGCTTATTATGAAACGCAACAATTAACATTCGGGCGATTGTTATTATTTCTACTCTCAGGAATTTTAATTATTGCTTGGTTAAATCTCAGTAACGATGTCTTTGATTCTGAAACGGGAATTGATGTTAATAAAGTCTCTTCCGTTGTTAATATCACAGGCAATAAATCACTGGTTTTCACCATTAGCAATATCTGTTTAGCCTTGGCATTTTTGGGTATCCTTGCCATTAGTTGGTGGCAACAAGATGGGGTAGTCATCGGACTCATTTTACTGGCTTGTTTTTTGGGATATATCTATCAAGGACCCCCATTTCGTCTTGGATACCTTGGATTAGGGGAATTTATTTGCTTTATTGCATTTGGGCCAGTTGCGATTAGTGCTGCTTATTATTCTCAAGCACAAACGGTTACGCCCCTAGCGTTAGCGATTTCGACCCTGATCGGGTTAACTACCGCAATGATTCTATTTTGTTCCCATTTTCATCAAGTGGAAGATGATTTAGCAGCCGGAAAACGATCGCCCATTGTTCGAGTGGGAACCAAAAATGGCGC
>JAHEOB010000260.1 GCA_018610095.1 Halothece sp. MAG | reverse complement strand
TGCCTATCCAGAAATGATCCGTAAGTTTTTAGATCAATCAGAGGAAACCTTGGGAATTACCCTTTCTGGAAAAGTTCACCAAAATTCCCATCAAAGCGAAGAGACTGAACAAACAGAAACGGAGGAAAAACAATGAATCCATTTGTATTGGTATTGATTTTAGCATTGGGTGGTGGCGGAACCATTGCCCTTGCCATCAAAAACTTATATTACATTTGTAAGCCCAGTGAAATTCTCATTTTTGCAGGGAGTGGGGGAACTGTAGGCTATCGCCTTGTTAAAGGGGGAAGTACTATCCGTAAACCCCTTTTTGAAAAAGTCTTTAAAATGAGCTTGAGCAATATGATTATTGATATCAAGGTCACTAATGCCTATTCTAAGGGGGGCATTCCTTTGAAAGTGGATGGGGTTGCTAACCTGAAAATTGCTGGGGAAGAACCCACCGTTCACAACGCGATCGAGCGCTTATTAGGAAAAAGCCAGTCTCAAATCAAGAAAATGGCGCAGCAAACCCTAGAGGGGAACTTACGGGGCGTACTTGCCACTTTAACGCCAGAACAAGTCAATGAAGATAAAATTGCATTTGCCCGTAGTCTTCTCGAAGAAGCAGAAGATGACTTGCAACGGTTGGGATTAGTCTTAGATAATCTGCAAATTCAAAATATTTCTGATGAGGTTGACTATCTCAACTCGATCGGGCGTAAACAAAGAGCTGATCTACAACGAGATGCTCGGATTGCTGAAGCCAATAATCAAGCTGATTCAGCCTTAAAAGCAGCAGAAAATAAGAAAAATACCTCACTGCGACAAATTGAAGCGCAAATTGAAACCACTCGGGCTGAAGCGAATCGGCGCAAACAAAATGCCCTTACCCAACGAGATGCAGGGATTGCAGAAGCGGAATCAGAAATTGCTGCGCAAGTAGCTCGTACTCAAGCAGAGTTAGCGGTTCAGCAAGAGCGACGTAAACAAGTGGAACAGCAATTGCAAGCAGATGTCATTGCCCCTGCCGAAGCTGATTGTCAACGAGCCCAAGCCGATGCCAAAGGGCAAGCTGCCAGTATTATTGAGGATGGAAAAGCCCAAGCAGAAGGTTTGAGAACGCTAGCAGAATCTTGGAAGGCGGCGGGGGAAAATGCCAGAGAAATTTTCTTATTCCAGAAATTAGAACCCTTGCTAAACAGTATGGTTAGCACCATTCCCGATATTGATGTGGAAAAAGTAACCGTTATTGATCCTGCTGAGGGAGGAAGTGCCACCAAACTCGCTGCCTTCATGGAACAGTTACGAGAAAGTACGGGCATTGATATTCCTGGTGCTGCAGAACGGATGACCCAAGGCAATTCTCAAAATAATCAACAGCCAGATGGTCAATCAAACAATCCAACCCCAGATGAATCGATTTCTCCAGATCAGCAATTAGAATAATCATTCCCTAAGGCGCAATTACTAGCAATATCAGAGTTAGTAATTGCGCCTACTATCAAAACCATTACTCTCGACTGAACAAGGTTAAACCTAGCGCGAAAGGAATTAATAAACAACACGTATATAATCCCTGTTGGTAGGAGCCAAACATATCTTCCAATAGCGCTAATAAGGACGGCCCTAGGGAACTGCCAATCACCATACTAGTCATTTGTGTGCCCCCAATCGCCCCTAAATGAGTTCGTCCAAATAGCCGGGGCAGTGCCACTGTGGTTAGCATGGCGTAAACCCCTCCACTGGTACCTAATCCAGCAACACCAACAATTCGCCAAGAAATGAGATTTAAATGGGCTATGCCAACAAATCCCGCCAATTGCAGAATTAAAAAGACAATGACGAGCCATTTCAGACGAACCCGATCAGAAATAACGCCTGCTAAAAAACCGGTTAGGGTCGATAAAATGCCAATGGGTAGAAATAAACTAACTGCCTGTTGTTCACTTAATCCAGCTTGTTGACCTAAATCCACAATATGAAAGGTAATACCAGTTACAGTTAAGGCATGAATCGACAAGGCAAGCGTAACGCCCCAAAATTCGATGGTTCTAATGGCTTGTTGGGCAGTTAATTCTCCGACTTTAGCTACGTTTTGATGAGAGACATTACTTTCCACACTTTCGTGATCTTGTGATTGCCCGATGTCGCCATCCATCCTTAACCCACAAACTTCTGGATTATCTCGATAGAATAACCACCCTAATAAACTCATTCCCATACCAACTAGCATCGCTAAACTTAACCATGCCCCACGCCAACCGAAGCCATTAATCCAAAAACTTAGCAGCAGTGGCGCAGCAGAAAAACTAAAGGAAATAAAGACATTTGCAATTCCTGAAACAAATCCCCGACGACGATTAAACCATTTTCCCAGAGTATTACGGCTAACTAGGGTGAGAATGCCTTGCCCAGTAAAGCGTAAGGCAATAAACCCCACTGCCATAACAATTAAACCCATGCTAGTGCGATTCCCCCAAGGAACGAAATTGTTTAAAACACTGATGAAATGATCACTGAAACTTAAATAAACTAAGGTTAGCCCTAACCCAACTGAGGCGATAATTACGGTTAACCTTGCTCCCAAATAATCAATTAATTTTCCCCCAAATGGCAGTAGTAACCCACTTGTCAACGTGCCAATGGTGTAAGCAGAACTAAATTCGACTCGCGATAAGCCAGTGGCTGCGATGACATGGTCAGTAAAAACGCTGACGCCTGCCGTTTGACCAGGAATGCTAAAGAGGGTACCAATTGTGGTGACAATGGCAATCACCCAACCATAAAAGAAGGGAAATTGTTTTGGGGAAAATGGAAAGTGAGGATCAAAAGCAGTTTTAAGGAAGGGAAAACGGGAAACGATCCAAGACACAATCATGATGGGTAAGTGTTGAATGAAAAAATGCAACAAGATTGTACCTTACCCAAAAACCTGAAACTCATTTCCAAAACTGCTTGCTAGTTAGAAGCGTTCAATAACGCCACCACCTAGTACAACATCTCCATCATATAAAACAGCAGCCTGACCTGGGGTAACACCAAATTGGGGTTCTTCAAACAGGAGTTTCACGCGACCCGTTTCTAAGGGCACAACATTAACTTTAGCAGGGCGGGCACGATGGCGAATTTGAACCTCTGCTGCAATGGGCGTTTCCGGTTCAGGAATGGAAAGCCAATTCATATGCCCAACATGACATTCTTCGCGAGTACCACTGTCTCGATTGCCGACAATGACGCGATTCATTGCAGGGTCTAATTTAATGACATAAAGTGGTTCTGAGGCAGAAATTCCTAACCCTCGCCGTTGTCCAATGGTGAAGTGATGAATCCCGTTATGATAGCCTAAAATATTCCCTTGTTGATCAACGATTTCTCCTTCTTTTTGATCAATATATTGATCGAGTAAAGAGCGCATCGAACCATGAGCCTCAATTAAACATAAATCTTGACTTTCAGGTTTATCAGCTGTTTTGAGCCCATATTGGTGTGCCATTTGGCGGGTTTGCGTTTTTTCTTGTTCCCCTAATGGGAAAATGGTGTGAGCAAGGAGGTCTTGGGGAAGATCGTAGAGAAAATAAGATTGGTCTTTGCTGCGATCGCGCGCCCGTAGCAGTTGATATCTTTCATTTTCGGGATCATATTGAATTCGGGCATAGTGCCCCGTTGCGACACAATTAATCCCTAAATTTTCCCTGGAATAGGTCAACATGGGGGAAAACTTCACTGCCTTATTACATTGGGAACAAGGTAAGGGAGTCATCCCTGAAGCATACCCCGAGATTAAATAATCGACAACATTACTTTGAAATTGCTCTCGGCTATCCACAATATGATGCGGAATTCCCAACTGCTCACAGATAAAGGCAGCATCGACCATGCCATCGGAACAACATTGACCCTTCCCTTTCATTAACCAAAGGGTTAATCCTTCTACGTCATAGCCTTGGTGATGTAGAATAGCAGCAGCAGTGGAACTATCGACGCCTCCTGATAAACCAACAACAACTTTATTACTCATAACGGCTTACAATTAAACAACCGACACTTTTCTAGACTAGCACTGTTAAGCCATCGCTTGTTATTATTCTCCTAAACTAAACCAAGATTGCTTTTCAGGATCAACTATGTTAAAAAGTGTTCATTTCTTTGGGTCCTTTTTTCTAATCACCAGTCCCTTATTAATGACAACTGCCGATTATAGTCTGGCTGAACCCTTACCACAGCCTCCCTCGGTTGAGCAATCCGAACAGCAAACTCGACGGGAATATAAATTTAAAGCGCCTAATGCTGCTCCCTCGAATTTTCCTTCTCCATCTAGGGAGCATTCAAAGCTGTATCGTGTTCAGATTAATCGCAGCAGTAAACGGGCGCTATTACTGGTACAGACCATTAAACCCAATGCTTTTATTAAGGAAAGTGAAAACATTATTCAAGCAGGACTATTTTCCAATCAATCTAATGCAAGGGAATTAGTGCAAACCTTATTAGACCGAGGAATTAACGCGGAGATTGTTCCCGTTTCCCAATCCCAAGTGCGTTAAATCTGGCACTTTCCAGTGTGGTGAGGCACAAAATGATTGATTTCGGAAAAAGACAAGTAACGGGTAACATTGAAGGTGTCTCATTGCTATCAAATCATTTATGAGTCATC
>JAHEOB010000259.1 GCA_018610095.1 Halothece sp. MAG | reverse complement strand
TGGACAAGGAATTCCTGTTGAAGCTAAAAAAAGACACTGAAAAGGAGAACTAGAATCAGTATGTCCAAAAAAATAAGCTCCCACAATCGGAGAGGAACAGACACTTAGGGTGAACTGACGCTTATAAATATCTCGCTTTGATAATACGGAAGATAAGTTAAACATAATCACTGATAAAATTCAGGGACGGTAGCATTTGTTAACAATATAGCAATCCTATATCATTTTTTTAGATGTTGATAATAGCAACCTAGAAGACTTTGAATTATAAAGTGCATGACTGGTAACTGGTCACTGGTATATTAATTACACATTAATCTTCTTGAAATTTTAAACCTTATTTTAACTTGCTATATCGTGGCGTTCCTATAGTACAAATTTTATTCAACTGTTATGTTTGACAGATGAATTCAGAAAAGGAAAGCGGGCAATGGGACTCGAACCCACGACCGTCACCTTGGGAAGGTGATGCTCTACCAACTGAGCTATACCCGCATCGTGCTTACATTATAAAATATTACTATTTATACTTGCTAGAAGTCAAAGAGATATTTTTTATGAGTGAGTTTGCAGGGATAAGCGATCAGTCTGTTCCTCCTCAGAATGTGGAAGCAGAAGAGTCTATTTTAGGAGGGATTTTACTTGACCCAGAAGCGATCGCGCGAGTCGCAGAAATTTTACCGCAAAAAGCGTTTTATATTGAAGCCCATCAACTAATTTACAAAGCAGCGATCGCGCTATACATGCAAGGGAAACCCACTGATTTGATGACGGTGAGTGCATGGTTAGCGGATAATCAGTTATTGGATAAGGTGGGAGGCAAGGCAAAATTAGCTCAGTTAGCGGATCGGACAGTTTCTGCTGTCAATATTGATGGCTATGCCCAACTGGTTTTAGATAAATATCTGCGTCGTAAACTGATTGATTCGGGGCATCAAATTGTTAACTTAGGGTTTGATACCAGTGAACCCCTCAATCAAGTCTTAGATCGCGCGGAGCAAAATATTTTCTATATTACCCAAGATCGTCCCCAATCGGGTTTAGTATCGCTGCGGGATACATTGGTAGAAACTTACGGGGAACTGGAAAGCCTTTATAATCAAGAAAAACTGCCTGGTCTCAATACGGGATTTTATGATTTAGACAGTATGACCAGTGGCTTGCAACCCTCAGATTTAGTGATTTTAGCGGGGCGACCCTCAATGGGGAAAACTGCATTTGGGTTAAATATTGCCCGTAATATTGCTGGACAGTACCACTCTCCCGTTGCCATTTTTAGCTTGGAGATGTCAAAAGAGCAATTAACGCAACGGTTGCTGGCAGGTGAGGCGCAAATTGAAAGTAATCGTCTCCGTTCTGGGCGTTTAACGCAACAAGATTTTCAGAAATTAAGCAGCGCGATCGGCACTCTCTCGGAAATTCCCATTTTTATTGATGATACGGCAACTATGACTGTCATGGAGATGCGATCGCAGGCGCGACGGTTACAAGCAGAACAAGGACAACTGGGCTTAATTCTGCTAGATTATTTGCAGTTAATGGAAGGCGGTGGCGATAACCGTGTCCAAGAATTATCCCGCATTACCCGTAGTTTAAAAACCTTAGCACGAGAATTAAAAACCCCTGTCATTGCGCTGTCGCAATTAAGTCGAGGCGTTGAACAGCGTAGTGATAAACGCCCTATGTTATCAGATTTGAGAGAATCAGGCTGTTTAGCAGGCGATACTTTAATCACACTTGCTGACACAGGAGAGGAAATTCCGATTAAAGAGTTAGTTGGTCAATCGGGGTTTAATATTTGGGCAATTAATCATAACACTTGGAAAATGGAAAAAGCACCCGTTAGTCGTGTCTTTTGTACAGGAATTAAGTCCACTTTCCAATTACAAACTGCTTTAGGACGTTCCATTAAGGCAACGGCTAATCACAAGTTTTTAACACTTGAAGGTTGGAAACGATTAGACAAATTAAATATCGGAGACTATATTGCATTATCTCATCTGATTTGGAAAAAATACGCTGTTCCTTCTATGAAGCAGAATCAAATTACAAATCGTCAAATGCAATCAAAAATGGGATGTTATTACTGTGGAACGACATTATATAAGAATAATTTAAGCAGAGAACGAGCTAGTAATTTAGCAGTAGTTGTTGGTTTATCAGAAATTTCTAAGCTAGCTAAAAGCGATGTTTATTGGGATAAAGTTACTTCGATTACGCCTACGGATGCTGTTCCAGTTTATGATTTGACGGTTCCCAAGCTACATAATTTTGTTGCCAATAATCTGATTGTTCATAACAGCATCGAGCAAGATGCAGATTTAGTGGTAATGTTATATCGCGATGCTTATTATAATCCTGATACACCCGATCGCGATTTAGCTGAAGTGATTATTACCAAACATCGCAATGGACCCACCGGTACCGTTAAACTGCTTTTCAATTCCGAATTAACCGAGTTTCGGAATGTTGCCCAAAAAGAATAAAAAGTAGAGACATTCGATCAGGAACGCCTCTACCAACTCTGTTATTCAAGAAGAGATTCTTAATAGTTCCACATCGAAAATGAGTGTGGCATTGGGCGGAATGACACCCCCAGCCCCTCGTTGACCATAGCCTAATTCCGGGGGAATAATGAGCTGACGACGACCGCCAACTTTCATGGTGGAGATTCCTTGTTCCCAACCAGGAATGACTTGTCCTTCTCCTAACTTAAAGGAAAAAGGCCGATCGCGATCGCGGGAACTATCAAATTTGGTTCCATCCGCAAGACTTCCTGTATAGTGAACGACCACGGTTTGTCCTTTTTCAGGAGTTTCCCCGTTGCCTTCTTTAATATCCACATAACGTAACCCCGACTCCGTAGTGACAACATTTTCTTTGTTAGCCACATCTTCTAAAGTCAGGGCAACTAATGTTTCTGACTGTGATGAGTTCGTAACTGGTGACGCGATCGCGGTTGAGTCTTTTCCCTGATCCACCACTTGTGCGACGATCAATACTAAAACACAAACCACAAGAACGCCAAAACTAACTAAAATTTCTCGCATGCAAATTCCTCCTACCTAATTTTAACGCCAGGAGCGATTTTCCAACTCTCTAATTTGACGTTCCATGCGATCAATGCGTCCGCGTAGTTCATCCAATTCATTTTGACGGGGAACTCCCAAATCTTGTAAAGCATTGCGCAATTGACGCTCCATTTGTTCTTCAAAATTATTTTGCTCGCTCTGCATTTGCTGCATTAAATCATCAACAAATTCCCGAGCTTGTTCGGGGTTAATTTTACCCTCTCGAACCCACTGGTCACTTACTTCTTTTAATTTTTCTGCAACCAGTGAAGTGGTTCCGACTCCTACCATAAGAAGTTGTTTAATCCAATTATTGTTATCCATAGCCACTCTTTACTGTTGCCTTATTTTTCATTTTAAGTTCCGAAATAGCGGGTCATAAAACTTTCTAAGGATTCCATTTTCATATTAAAGGTCGTTTCGAGATGATCAATCTCGGCATTGGTACAGAAAAATTCATTAGTCGATACTGTTCGCAGCGTTCCTAACGCCTTTTGGGTTTCAGGATCAATTAATCCCAATCCATTACGAATGGTATCAAGTACGAATAAGGGAACCGTCACTGTCAAGGGCTCGCGATTAAAGATACGACTAAAAATCTCTGGGATATCTTCTCGTTTTAAAACTTGCGGTCCCCCCACGGGAAAGATTTGATTTTTGGCACCTTCGACACTGACAGAGTCAATCGCAATTTTAGCAACATCATCGCTACTAACAATAGAAGTGCGATTTTTAGGATCACCAATAATCAGATAAAATCCTGTATTTCGGAATCGTTCCGCTAAAGGAATTAAGTTCGACGCTAATCCCGCCGGGCGTAAAATGGTGTAATTGAGTTCACTTTTTTGTAAATAGCGCTCCACTTCCCGTTTGGCTTTAAATACGGGAGAATCTTCATAACCGCGATCGGCACCTAAAACCGAAGTAAAAACAAAATGTTGAACCCCTTGAGCTTTCCCCTGATCAATTAACTCGACATTGGCCCGATAATCCACGGCTTGAGTGTTTCTTTCAGAGCCATGAGCACTAATAATATATTTTACGCCTTCACAGGCTTTGGCAATATCCTTATCTTGGGCTAAATCACCAATAAAAATCTCTGCCCCACGCTGTTCCAATTCCCGATAATTTGACTCTAAACGAACAAACGCTCGCACAGGTTGCTGTTGCTCTCGTAATAAACGAACAACCCGCCGTCCAATTTGGCCTGTTGCACCCGTAACTAGAAACATATAGCGTCCTATAAAAAATAATTAATACAATATGCCTTATTTCAAGTATAAGAAATATGGAGCCATGTGCTAATCAGCCTAAGATTCTAACCAAGGCTCGCTAACTCGAGTTAATTCCTGAGTATCTTCTGGTTGAAGTTGCCACCCTAAAGCACCGGCATTCTGTTGCGCTTGATGGGCATTTTTTGCCCCTGGTATGGGAATAACCCCTTGCATCATGAGCCAGTTTAAGGCAATCTGTGCTGGAGTCTTTTGGTATTTTTCTGCTAAATGTTGTAAGGAATGAATTACAGGAGAAATTTGACTAACCCCAGAGGGCTTAAATCGAGCATCAAGTCGGCGAATCCCAGTAGGGCGTTGCTCACCAGTGTATTTTCCCGTTAGCAACCCTTGAGCTAGGGGACTATAAGCAATAACCGTTACTCCTAATTGTTGAGCCGTTTGCAAAACTCCCTTACTTTCAATTTTACGATTTAACAGGGAATATCGGACTTGGTTACTTGCCAGAGGAATACCGCGTTTTTGCAGTTGTTCGTAGGCCTTCTGCATTTGGGAGGCGGAGTAGTTACTCACACCAACCGCTTGAATACGCCCTTGTTGAACCTCTTCGGCTAAAGCCGCCATCAGCGTTTCTTGCTTCATGAAAAAGCTAAAGGGAACATGGACTTGATATAACGGGATACTAGAAACTTGTAGCCGTTCTAGACTTTCGGTTAGGGCTTTTGCAACAGATTGACGGGTAACCCGCCAAGGAAAGGGGAAATATTTGGTGGCACAAGCTACTGTCACATTGCTTTGTTGGGCAAATTCACCCAATAACCGTTCCGATTCTCCCCTTCCATAGACTTCTGCCGTATCAAAGAAGTTGATGCCCGCTTCAACGGAGGCTTGAAATGCTTCTCGAAGTTGGGTTTGGTGGTAGCCCTTGCCATAATCCCAAAATAAGCGATCGCCCCAAGACCACGTTCCCACTCCGAGAGAGGTTACTTGCACTGCAGTATTTCCTAAAGAGACGGTTGTAGGCACAGTAGAGATGTATTTGTTAATCGCGGTTGTTACAGCAACCCATCATATCGAAAATCAGTAACAATTGACTTTCAAGGGAATCCATCATTGGCATCCCATCGCATCTATTATTTACCCATTCCTAACTGTTGGGCTTTCTGATACACTTTCCCTTCTGTTAATAGAGAGGGAGCAATCACTACCTCTACCTGCTGCATCTCTTTGAGCGTTTTTGCACCTAATGTTCCCATACTGGTTTTCAGAGCCCCTAATAGATTATGAGTGCCATCATCTAACCGTGCCGGACCGGTCAGAATTTCCTTTACAGAGCCTGTGGTTCCCACATTAATCCGTGTTCCTCGGGGTAAAATGGGGCTGGGGGTTGCCATTCCCCAATGATAACCTTGCCCTGGGGCTTCTGCTGCTCTGGCAAAAGGAGAACCAATCATCACCGCATCAGCACCACAAGCAATACATTTACAAATATCCCCTCCTGTGACTAAGCCACCATCGGCAATAATCGGCACATAGCTCCCAGTTTCTTGATAAAATTGTTCTCGGGCTGCGGTACAGTCAGCAACGGCAGTGGCTTGGGGGACGCCAACTCCTAACACCCCACGAGAGGTACAAGCGGCTCCCGGTCCAATGCCAACTAAAATGCCCGATGCTCCTGCCTGCATTAAATCAAAGGCAACTGCTTCCGTAACACAGTTTCCTAAAATTACGGGCATGGGCATTTTTTCACAGAATTGAGCTAGCTCTAGCGGTGTCACTGATTCTGGCGCTAAGTGAGCATTTGAAACCACCGTCCCTTGCACAAAAAATAAATCAGCACCGACTTCGGCAACAGCATCCCCATATTTAGCAGCCCCTGCTGGTGTAGCACTGACGGCGGCAATGCCTCCTTGGGATTGAATTTCGCTAATGCGCTTTTGAATTAATTCCGGTTGAATCGGGGCGGAATAAAGTTCCTGCATTAACCCCACAAATTCATCTTTCCCCACTGAGGCAATGCGCTCTAAAATTGGATTGGGGTCTTCGTAGCGGGTTTGAATCCCTTCTAGGTTTAAAACCCCTAATCCCCCTAATTCTGACAGTAAAACTGCCATTTTGACATCAACTACCCCATCCATTGCACTAGCGATAATGGGAATTTCGCGTTTGACGTTACCAAGATACCAACTGGTATCCGCTAAACTAGCGTCTAATGTTTGTCGCCCTGGAACAAGGGCAATTTCATCAATGCCATAGGCGCGACGTGCTGTTTTTCCTTGACCAATTTGAATATCCAAATTCATAACTAACTACCCGTTCCCAAAGCTGTTCCCACACAGTAGCAAATTTAAAATATAACCCCTTAAAGTGATTTTTATCACAAACCAAGCCGTTGCAAATAGCAAGTCTGATCGTTTTTGGATGATTAGGGATTTAGGCATATAATTATAGCTTTATACGCTTGCTAGTTGGCAAGGAATCCCAAGCAAGATAAGAGGCGTTTTTTATGGAAAATTTACTCCAAGGACGAAATTTGCTCAGTTTAGCTGACTTAACAGCTCTTGAACTGCAACAATTGCTGCAATTAGGGCAGCAAATGAAGACCGGCGATCTGCTACCATCAGCCCAAAATCGAGTGTTAGGATTATTATTTTATAAGGCTTCCACACGTACCCGAGTCTCATTTAGTGTTGCCATGTATCATTTAGGGGGTCAAGTGATTGATTTAAATCCCCAATCGACTCAGGTGGGGCGAGGTGAGCCCATTAAAGATACCGCTAGGGTATTAGCGAGATATTTGGATGTTTTAGCCATTCGTACCTTTGCTCAAAGTGAAATTGAAACCTTTGCAGCGTATGCGGATATTCCTGTGATTAATGCTTTAAGTGATTTTGAACATCCCTGTCAAGTGCTGGGGGATTTATTAACCTTAAAGGAAGTGTTTGGAAGGTTGGAAGGGTTAACTCTCGCCTATCTGGGAGATGGCAATAATGTGGCTCAATCGCTGCTTTTAGGATGTGCCCTGGCAGGTGTTAACATTCGGGTGGCAACGCCTTCTCAATATCAACCGCATCACTGGATTGTGGAGAAAGCAAAGGGCTTAACCGATAGGGAAGTGACGGTGACTAATGATCCGCAAACGGCGGTCGAGGGAGCGCAAGCGATTTATACGGATGTTTGGGCGAGTATGGGGCAAGAAAATTCTGCTGATGCTCGTTTTCCTATGTTTCAACCCTATCAGGTTAATGAGAGATTATTGCAGTCTGCCGCCTCAGAAGCGATTGTTTTACATTGTTTGCCTGCCCATCGGGAAGAAGAAATTAGTGAAGCGGTGTTAGAATCAGCGCGATCGCGCGTTTGGCAACAAGCGGAAAATCGAATGCATGCTCAAAAGGCATTACTGGCCAGTGTTTTAGGCTTAGTCTAATTGTCATGCCATATGATAATGCCATCCATTCACGATTAAAAAAAGATAACCAGCGCGATCGCGCTATCTTAAAAAAGGAGAGTCATTTTTAAGCCATTGATGAAAAGCACCACAACTGTTGATAACCCGTTACTGATTGGAGAGGGATTACCGCCTTTCCCAGAGATTCAACCCCATCATGTTGTTCCTGGGATGAGACAATTGTTAGCAGAGTTAGATGAAAAACTGACCCACCTTGAAGCCACCGTTACCCCCACTTGGGAAGGGCTGGTGGAACCTTTAACTGAAATTGAAGAACGTCTCAGTTGGAGTTGGGGCATTGTTAATCATCTAATGGGGGTTAAAAATAGCCCAGAACTCCGTGAGGCATACGAAACGGTACAACCTGAGGTAGTGAAATTTATTAATCGCCTCAACCAAAGTAAACCGATTTATGAAGCATTTAAAACGCTTCGCAATAGTGACAAGTGGCAACAATTGGATGCCGCCCAAAAACGAATTGTCGAGGCCTCCTTACAAGATGCAGAATTATCGGGGGTTGCTTTAGAAGGAGAAGCGAAACAGCGGTTTAATGAAATTGAATTAGAATTAGCCGATCTCTCCACGAAATTCTCTAATAATATCCTGGATGCCACGAAAGCTTTTAAACTAACATTAACCACTCCAGACGAAGTGGCAGGTTTACCTGAAAGTGCCCTCAGTTTAGCCGCTCAAACCGCCCGTCAACAAGGAGAAGAAAACGCAACCACTGATAACGGTCCTTGGGTAATTACCCTAGATATCCCTAGTTTTCTCCCTTTTATGAAACATAGTCAACGGCGAGATTTGCGAGAACAAATTTATCGGGCATTTATTACCCGTGCTTCTGGGGGTGAATTTGATAATCGAGGCATTATTCGACGGATTCTAAAATTACGAAAAGAAAAAGCCCATTTGCTTGGGTTTAATAATTATGCAGACTTAAGTTTAACCCGTAAAATGGCGCCCAGTGTTGAGGAAGTAACCCAACTTCTGGAACAGTTACGGCAAGTTAGTTATGATGCTGCGGTGAAAGAGTTTGAAGAATTAAAAGCCTTTGCTGCTGCCAAAGGGGTTTCCTATGAGTTGAAACATTGGGATATTCCCTATTGGGCGGAACGGCAACGGGAAGAAAAATTTGCCTTTAATGCTGAACAATTACGTCCCTATTTTCCCCTTGAACAGGTGCTAAATGGGTTATTTGGCATTACACAACAGTTGTTTGGGGTAACCATTACCCCTGCCGATGGCGAAGCCCCCGTTTGGCATGAAGATGTCCGCTATTTTCACATTCAAAACGAACAAGGCAACATCATCGCCCATTTCTACCTTGATCCCTATTCTCGCCCTGAAGAAAAACGCGGTGGGGCATGGATGGATGAATGTTTGAATCGTCGCAAACTAAACGATCATACCACCCGTTTACCTGTGGCGTATCTCAACTGTAACCAAACCCCTCCTGTGGAAGGACAACCGAGCTTAATGACGTTTGAGGAAGTGGAAACCCTATTCCATGAGTTTGGGCATGGCTTGCAACATATGCTGACGCAAGTGGATTATCCCCAAGCTGCTGGGATTAATAATGTGGAATGGGATGCGGTGGAATTACCTAGTCAATTTATGGAGAATTGGTGTTATCATCGCCCCACCCTATTTTCCATGGCGAAGCACTATCAGACCGGGGAACCCTTACCCGAATCCTATTATCAGAAACTCTTAGCAGCGCGAAATTATCGCAGTGGTTCCCTAATGCTACGGCAACTGCATTTTAGTTTCTTAGACTTAGAACTTCATGCCCGTTATGATCCCGATAGTGACCAAACGCCTAGACAAGTGCGCGATCGCGTTGCTGAAAGCACAACGGTGATGCCACCGCTTGCTGAAGATGCGTTCTTATGCGGGTTTGATCATATTTTTGCCGGTCCGTACGCAGCAGGGTACTATAGCTATAAATGGGCAGAAGTTCTCAGTGCCGATGCTTTCTCTGCCTTTGAACAAGCAGGGTTAGAGGATGAAACGACGCTAGCAAAGGTGGGGCGTAAATTCCGAGATACGGTTCTTGCCCTGGGAGGTTCCATTCATCCCATGGAGGTGTTTCAACAATTCCGAGGCCGAGAACCGCAAACAGAACCCTTATTAAGACAGAGTGGTTTAACGGGATAAGTTCAGTTCTCCCAGAGTCGCCGACGCGGCGAACCATTGAGTCGTTGATGGGTATCTCGTAATAAGCGAGGAATGTCTAAATTTTCTGGGCAACGGGGAAGACAGTCACCACAATCGGTACAACGATTCCCCTTGTTCCCAGCAAACCAATGACCAGCATTTTCAAACATACCATAGCGATATTGACCAAATTGATTCATCTCATAGGCAACGGTTAAATTCCGTAACCGTAACACTTCTGGAATGTTAATTTCTTCTGGGCAGGGGAGACATTCATAACATTGACTACATTTATCATTCCCTAGGGCATTATCAAATTCTGCTTCTAGGCGAGAAAATATAGTTTCTTCTTCAGCCGTTAAGGGATGGGTATCATCGGCAACACTAAGGGCAGGGGATAACTCATCTGGTTGGGCTGCCCCGAGACTGAGGGTAGTAATCCGCGGATCACTTAACAGAAAACGATAATTGAGGACTTGTGGCGAAAAGGGATGACATAGTTGTTGAAGTTTCTGGGGTGGGGCGTACAGTTGTCCGCCTTTATCCGTAGGAGAAATAATAAACACGCCCATATCCCGTTCCTGGGCCGCAGCGACCGCAGGTTCATTCCGTTGCCACAAATAATAGTAATGGAGATTGACAAAGGAAAAATAACCACTGTTAATGGCTGCCAAAATAATCTCTAACGGGGCATGAGTGGAAAACCCAATATTACCCACTTTCCCTTCCGCTTGGGCTTGCTGTAAGGGCTGTAAACAACTGTTCTCTGCCGTTACCCAATGGAGGTGTTCCCAGGTATTAATGCCGTGGATGGCAACATTATCGACATAATCCACCTCTAGCCGTTGCAAACTATTGTTTAGGCGTTCCGCCATTTGCTCAGGATTGGGGGTGGGAGGAAGTTTCGTGGTTAAATACACCTCACTTCGCGAAACGGGAAGTTGCGGAAGAATATTGCCAATATATTTTTCACTATCGCCATAGGCACTGGCGGTTTCAATATGG
>JAHEOB010000258.1 GCA_018610095.1 Halothece sp. MAG | reverse complement strand
GGGGATCATCTTCACAAGCTGCTAATGGTTTGGCTTCTCCACTCTTAACGTTTAAGATTTTATCGCTTTTCTCATCAGTTATCACTTCCAAGCAAGCACAGCCATAACCATAATTCCCATTAAACTCAACCCATTCCTGAGAACTAAAATTGGGCCACCAATCACCATCACTCTCTGCTTGGTATCCTCCTTGAATACTAATGGTCCATGTTGTATCTCGATCTTGCAGCCAAATATTACTGGGAGTGGGATTTTGTAACCAACCACAGCGTGTTTCGTAAGGATCAGCGGTTTCAGTTTCATCGGTAGTACTAGATTGATGGGAATTAGTAGAAGTGGCTTGCTGATCCTTGGTTTCCTGAATCGCTGCAGAGTCACAACCTTGAACCAGTGATAGCAACAGCGTCGTAATCATGGATAAACAAAAGAGAAAGGTTGGTTGGTGCATCAGTAAAAAAGAATTGTTTTCGCGATCGCGGCAAAATGGATATATTGCTATTTTAATGACTGAGTTGATTTCCCAATTAATTAGAATCTCCTAACTGGATACGGGGATCAACTTTTTTCAGGGCTAAATCGGCTAATAAATTACCAACAATTAACATCAACGCGCTCATCATTAAACTTGCCATCACTAAATAAATATCTTGGGCTAATACCGCTCGTAAAGTGAGTCGTCCTAATCCTGGCCAATTAAAGAAAAATTCTACACTGAAAGCGCCACTCAATAAAGTGGCAAATTCAAACCCTAGTAAGGTAATTAAGGGGTTAACAGCGTTTCGGAGGGCATGAACATAAATCACTCGGTTCTCAGGTAATCCCTTAGCCCGTGCCATTTGAATATAATCTTGTCGTAACACATCGAGTAATTGTCCCCGCGTAAGCCGTTGCAATCTTGCAAAACCACTAATACTCAACGCAATTGTAGGCAAAATTAAATGCCAACCAATGTCTAAAATCTTTCCCAGTAGCGAAAACTCACTATGATTAATACTGGTCATTCCTGCCACTGGAAATAAGGGAGATGTTAACTGGGCAAAATAAAGTAAAATCAGAGCCGTGATTAAAGTAGGAAATCCTTGACCTAAATAGCTGATAAATCGTAAAAACCGATCGAGGAGTTGGTTTTGTCGAACTGCCCCAAGAATGCCTAAGGGGATTGCAATTGACCAGGTTACCAGAATAGAGCTAAAGGTTAGCAGTAGAGTGGCAGGAATGCGCTCTATAATTAAATCGCTAACAGGGCGAAAATAAACAAAGCTGGTACCGAAATCCAAATCGGTAATAATGCCAAGTAACCAATAAAAGTATTGTACGTAGGCGGGTTGATTTAAACCGAAACGTCGTTCTAAATCCGCAATGGTTTCCTGAGTAATTTGTGGATTTTGGCGCAGGGTATCCAAATAATCCCCAGGGGCACATTGGATTAGGATAAAGCTTAGGACTGAGGCAAAAAATAGTGTCAGTACAGCCTGCCCTCCGCGCTTAAAAATATACAGTGCGGTTTCGTTAGTAAGCAGCGATCGCGCTTGGAAAACAGGTTTTCGTAGGCGTTGAGAGACAGCTTTTAACATGAATAACTGCTTATTGACGGATTTGCTCAGTTGGCAATGATCCTAGCGTGAGAGTAATTTCTCGAGTTTCTCCTGCTCGTTCAATCACCATCGAAACTTCATCCCCAACATTTTGTTGTTCAACCAATTTTTGGACTTGTTCCGATTTAGTGACGGTTTCACCATTGATTTTCTTAATCACATCCCCAGGTCGCAAATTTGCTTGGGAAGCAGGAGAACCTTCCATGATTTCAACAATCACGACTCCAGAATCAGCAGTTAACTCAATGTTACGCTTAGCGAATTCTTGTTGCAGACGCTCTCTAATTTCTGGCGTTAAGGTTACCATGCGAATCCCAACATAGGGATATACCACTTTCCCTTTCTCAATAATTTGTTGGGCAACATCTTTCGCAGTATTAATGGGAACTGCAAATCCTAATCCTTGTGCTTTGCCAATAATTGCCGTATTAATGCCAATGACTTCTCCTTGGGCATTTAAAAGGGGTCCCCCTGAATTACCGGGATTAATGGCAGCATCGGTTTGAATAAACTCCACTCGTTTATCAGATACCCCAATGGCGGAACTCGGTCGTCCAGTGGCACTAATCACGCCTAAAGTAACGGTTTCATCTAATCCTAAAGGATTACCGATCGCGATCGCCCATTGACCGGGTTGCACGTTTTCAGAATTCCCTAAGGGAACAGTTGGTAAATCATTGGCATCAATATCAATGACTGCCATATCGGTGAGGGGATCTTGTCCCAAGACTTTTCCCTCGAATGTTTCTCCATTTTTTAACTCCACTTGGACAGTATCGGCATTTTTAACCACATGAGCATTGGTTAAAATTTGACCATCACTGCTAATAATGAACCCTGATCCTAATCCTTCTTGGACTCGTTCTTCTGGGGGTGTGGGAACCGAATCCCCAAAAAAACGCTTGAAAAAGGGACTCTTAAAGATATCAGGGAGTTCTCTTTCCACCACTCGTTCTACATTGATCCGAACAACAGCCGGACTGACTTCCTCTACGACGTCGGTGACAAAGTTGGTATCGTCAGGAGTCCTTTGTAACTCTTGAGCGGAGGTTTCTGAGGAAATGTCAGGATTTTCTTCCTCCTTTTCAGTCAACTCCGGTGAGTTGTCAGAGTTATTCGGGGACTGATTAACATTGGCACAACTACCGATAATGGGGAGAGTTGTTGCCATCAATAGTAAAGAAAGCCCATAAGATTTTATGCGTTTCATAAGAAATTCAGTATTTTTCGTTTAGCGATTAGAATTAATCCAACAATAAGACCACTGAGAGCCTCCCACTTCCAAACCACAGTTGTCACTATGGGCTTGTAAGAGAGTTTGTCCATGCCAATTGGACAATTTTAGCTCTAATTGACCTTTCATTGTATCGCGACAGCAAAATTGTAATCCGTGTTCCGTAGGGGCTCGTAACAGTGTTCCTGGGCGATCCGTTTTTCCCACGATTTCTACCACCCATTTTGCCCCCACAGCACTCATTTTCCATTCTCCCCAAGGTTGAATCTCCCAAAAGACTTGGGAATTCCAAGGAACAAACTCATAAAATTGTCCTTGATAATGAAAACAAATCAGTGCCACTTCTTCTCCCATTCCTAACACTTCTCGTCTTCCCCCGCCTGCTGTCAAAGCTAGATCCGAGTGTTGTTGAAAAGCATTACAATTGACCCAAAACCATTGTTGTGGAAATGCTCGTCCCCAATTTTTTTCACTGTAGGCGGGGGCATTGCGAAAATGATAAGTTTGTCCTTGCCAAGTAATATAGCCTGTGGCTACTCCGTGCGCCATTAAAATTTGCCAACCCGGTTCAAATAGTGGGAAAAACGATAACCATCCCGCAGTGGCTTTTTGCGGGCGATGGGAGTCTCCCCACCCATAAACAGGTTGAATTTCATATTCCCACTTTACCGTTTCTCCTGTAGCGGGATTGTGTAATTTCCCCTGATTAAGATGGGCGGTAGCTTGATACCCTTCCTCGATTTGCTGGTTAAATTGAGTAGGCGTTAATTTTCTAGGAAAACTTCCCAATGGTCGCTTAGCCCAATGTCCTAATCCCAATTGGGTATAATCTGCCCAGAACCCTTTAACGTTGGGAAAGGTACGCCAAAGATAGTGATCGTCAGGCCCTAAAATTTGGGCAGCTCCCCCACTGTAAGGGGTTCCGCCTGCAGGATCATCAATGGAGTACATAAAGGCGAAGGTTTGATTAATTTCAGGGAGTGTTACCCGATAGTACCACCCTTCAAAGAAACGCCCGTCCTCGCCTGACCAATGATAACCACTGTGAGGTGTTTGCAGTTGCGTCATTGTTGTTGGTGATTCTGTGGTTGATGGTTTGCAATCGGGAAATAGGGCATGATGCCTCACTTTTTTTGGTTTCTTACCCTATCTCCCCGATCTCAACTATTCAATGTTAATGGAAGTGGGTTCTGATGAACTAGTGCCACTACCACCTGGGGTAGTTGTTGCCTGACGATACTCACTGTAAAGGCGATCGCGCCAATTAAAGAAGGGTTCAAAGGCAGGATTATCCCCAATGCCAGGGAGGGCTTTGCCACCTAGTTCATTAGGCAAATCCAAATAGGATTGTTCTGGGAATTTGAGCAATAAACTTAATCCCGCTACACTAAAATCAGCGAGGGTAGGCGTATTCCCAGTGAGATAAGGTTGATCTTGCAGCAATAAACACAGGGCTTCTAGGTCTTGTTTTAAGCTAGCCTCAATGGTGTTTAAGGAGTCTCCACCAACACCAACCCCACTTCCTAGGGTTTCTAAAATATCCGAGGGAATGGCACTAACAATGTTTTTGACAAAATCAGGGGTTTCTGAGGGTAATACGGCGGTACGAAGGGCTTGATTGCGATTCAGTGCCCCGATAAAAGCATTGCGACTTTTGACCCCAATGGATTCATCGGCCCATTCCTCCATCATTAGGGTTAATCCTTTTTCCCGTGGCGTAGTTGGAATTAACGGCCGTTCCGGATAATTCCGTTCTAGGTACATGGCAATCTCTGTGGAGTCGGCAATCACCGTTTCCCCATCTTTGAGAACGGGAACTTGTTCTTGTCCCGACATTTGGAAAATTTCCACTTGTCCCACCCCAGGGGTCACTTCAATTTTCCGATACGCTAATCCTTTATAGTCTAATAAAAAACGGACTTTCTCGCTATATTGAGAAAATTCAAATTGGTATAGTTCTAACATGGCTCTGTTCCTGCGGGGTTGCTTTCATAAAAGTTAACATTAATAAGGGACTTATGTGAGCGAAAAAAAATACATGACAAATTGGGAAGAGGTTGCAGGCAATTGGGTTTTATTACCCCCTCAGCCAAAAGGTTTAATTCATTTTTTAGGAGGCGCGTTTGTTGCCACTGCCCCACAAGTGACCTATAGCTGGTTATTAGAAGGATTGGCAGAACAAGGATATGGCATTATTGCAACGCCCTTTCTCAATGATTTAAATCATAACGCGATCGCGCAACGGGCGTTAAATCGGTTTGAAACGGCTTACCAACGTCTGGGCTTATTTCGTCGCTATCTTCCGATTTATGGCTTAGGGCATAGTATGGGTTGCAAACTCCATTTACTGATTAACAGTGTCTATGGGGTGCAACGAGCGGGAAATTTGTTAATGTCTTACAATAATTATCCGGCCCGAGAAGCCGTTCCTTTTGTGGAACAATTAAATAGTTTAATCGCCTTAGATTTAGAATTTACCCCTTCCCCAGAACGGACTTTTGAAATTGTCAAACAAGATTACACGCTAACGCGAACCCTATTAGTTCGTTTTCAAGATGATACGGTTGATCAAACGGAACAATTAAAAACCGTATTGGAAAAACAAGCGCCCCAGTTAGTGTCTTATTTGAAACTGTCAGGAAATCATTTAACCCCAATTAATCCCAAAGAGTTAAATTGGCAACCAGGAAAACAATTTTCTCCCTTAGATGCCTTAGGGCAATGGTTTAAACAACAATTTTATCGGGATATTTTTCAATTAAAAAAAGAACTTCTCCGTTGGCTAGAACCTGTGAAAATTCAATAGTCATTAACTCGACTAGGGGCAAGCCAAATACTGCGACATTGAGTTGGCATATCATAATCAAGAATTAGTTAATCGTTAAAATAGATATAATCTGAACCGAAAAAATCACTCAGGAGAAACGATTATGAATAGTTGCGTTTTAATGGCACAAATTACTAGCCAACCTCAATTACGATACACCCAAGATAATCAAACCCCATTAACGGAAATGATGGTGGAATTTCCTTCGCTACGGGATTCTGATCCCCCAGGGAGTTTGAAGGTGGTTGCGTGGCGCAATTTAGCTAATGAAGTATCACAAAATTATCAGGCAGGGGATCATGTCATTCTGGAAGGGCGTCTGCGAATGAATTTGGTTGAACGTCAAGAAGGGTTTAAGGAAAAACGGGCAGAATTTACTCTATCGCGGATTCACCGCTTGGGTGGGGGCACTTCCAATCCATCTCAAGCAACGATGCAGCAAGGAACGGCTAACTCGGATAATGTTGTTCCCTTTTCGCCATCCCAGCAAACGCAACCTGCTGATGCCACTCAACAAGATGAAAATAATTTAGATGATATCCCATTTTAAGGGAATGATGGCTTGCAGTCAATCACTTTACAATAAACCTTGAGGCGTAGAACTCAAGGCATGACGTGCCTTTATTATTATGAAAAAGTTACCCATTGTTGCCATTATTGGTCGTCCCAATGTGGGAAAATCAACGTTACTGAATCGACTCACTGGCAGTCGCAATGCCATTGTTCACGATGAAGCTGGAATTACCCGCGATCGCTTATACCAACCCAGTTTTTGGCGCGATCGCGATTTCTTAGTGGTGGATACCGGCGGCCTGATTTTTGATGATGAGAGTGAATTTTTACCTGAAATTCGACAACAGGCCATGCTGGCGTTATCGGAAGCTGTGGCAGCGATTTTCGTAGTGGATGGTCAAACTGGGCCCACCGTTGGGGATCACGAAATCGCAGACTGGTTACGTGAACAAGCCGTTCCTGTGTTTTTAGCGGTTAATAAATGTGAATCGCCAGAACAAGGTTTAATTCAAGCAGCCCAATTTTGGGAATTAGGATTAGGGGAACCTTATCCTGTTTCGGGGATTCATGGCAGTGGAACGGGGGATTTATTAGATGAAATTATCCCTTATTTTCCTGCCCCGGAAGCGTTACCGGAACTAGATGAAAACACCATTAATGTTAGCATTGTCGGTCGTCCCAATGTGGGGAAATCGAGTTTATTAAATGCTTTAACGGGCATGAGTCGTTCCATTGTAAGTTCAGTTTCAGGAACCACTCGAGATGCGATTGATTTAGAAATTGAATACCAAAGTCAACCCTATCGTCTGATTGATACCGCCGGGGTGCGTAAGAAAAAACATGTTCGTTATGGAACGGAATTTTTTAGTATTAATCGGGCGTTTAAAGCGATTCAACGGTCGGATGTGGTGTTATTAGTCATTGATGCTTTAGAAGGGATTACCGATCAAGATTTAAAATTAGCAGGGCGCATTGAAGATGAAGGAAAAGCAGCGATTATTGTTGTCAATAAATGGGATGCCTTAGAGAAAGATTCCCATACCATTTATCGATATGAAAGACAACTGCGCGATCGCGTTTATTTTATGGATTGGTGTGAAATTACCTTTGTCAGTGCCCTAAGCGGAAAACGGGTTAAAAATATCTTTCAATTAATTCAAAATGCCGTGAGCCAACATCGTCGCCGTGTTAGTACGGCTGTGATTAATGAAGTCATTCAAGAAGCAGTTGCTTGGTATTCTCCTCCCACCAATCGCCAAGGGAAACAAGGAAGAATTTACTACGGAACGCAAGTTAAAACTCAGCCTCCCACGATCGCGCTATTTGTCAATGATCCCAAACGATTTAATGATACTTATCGACGGTATATTGAACGTCAATTTCGGGAACAATTAGGATTTCAAGGAACACCCATTCGTTTACTTTGGCGAGGTAAACGAGAGCGAGACGTGGAAGCATCTCATTTGAATCAAGCGACCCAAGTTGGGGAGAAAAAATGATATGGATTTGCTGCGATCGCTGCCCATTGGTTTATATTTAGAAACTCCTCAAACATGGCTTCATCAACTGGATTCTCGGGTTAAATTAGCTTGGTTAATGGGGTTTCTTTTAACCCCTATCCTAGCTCATCCTTTGTGGCGTATTGGTTTAGTTATTGCTTTAGTTTTAATCACTTTTTTGGCAGGAATTCCCTTACGAGTTTGGCGACAACAAATGGTTTGGTTGATTATCCTATGCCTATTTATTTTTATTTTAACCTGTGTTTTAGATGATGGATTGTCTGTAGATCATCAGATGCGATTACCCGCTAGCCAATTAGATTTACCACAGCCGAATAACTATCATTATCTTTTAATCGATCAAGCTTGGTTCACTGTAACCCGCCGTTCGTTTGAAATCGCACTTCGTGTTAGTACTTTAATTTTTACTTTAATTTATAGTACCAATTTATATCTTTTAACGACAGCACCGGAAGAAATTACGGCTGGTTTAGATAGCTTAATGAAACCTTTACGAAAATTGGGGGTTCCTGTAACAGAAATTCTTTTAACCTTGACCCTTTCACTCCGATTTATTCCGTTAGTATTAGAAGAAATTCAAAACCTAATTCGTTCTGTTAGAACGCGTGCTATTAATTGGAATAAATTAGGAATTCGTGGCAGTTTAAAATTATGGTTTATGGTGGCGGAAAAATTATTAGAAAATTTACTATTGAGAGCAGAACAAATTGCTGTTGCTATGGATGTTCGAGGGTTTACTAGCCCCAATCAACATGATGTACAGTGGCATCGCTTAACCTTAAAATCAAGGGATTGGCTGGCAATGGGGTTAATGGTTCTATTTATCGGAGGGCGTATTATTTGGGGAGGAGAGTGAAAACTTAATGCTTGACGTTGATTCCCACTGCTTCAGAAAGACTGGCTAATCCCTGCTGTTGAAGTTGTTCAGATAATCCATTCAACACTTGTGGCACGAGATGGGGTCCTTGATAGATCCAACCGGTGTAAACTTGGAGTAAACTTGCCCCGGCAGTGATCTTTTCCCATGCATCATTCGCTGTAAAGATGCCCCCGACACCAATGATGGGAAGTGTTCCTTGGGTTTGCTGGTAGATAAACTGGATGATCTTAGTGGCGCGATCGCGCAATGGTTTGCCACTAATGCCCCCTGCTTGTTCGCTAATCCCTTCACCATTAATCGTTTTCGTTTTTAATCCCTCCCGCGCGATCGTGGTATTGGTGGCAATAATCCCTGCTAATTGATATTGATTTGCAATAGTTAGTACCTCAGCAATGGCATCCCAACTTAAGTCAGGGGCAATTTTTACTAACAGGGGTTTTTGTTGCGGATTATGATCTTGGATGGCTTGTAAAATGCAACTTAACTGGGAACGGTCTTGCAGCGATCGTAGCCCAGGGGTATTGGGAGAACTAACATTAACCACAAAATAATCTCCCAACTCTCTGAGTCGTAAAAAACTTGTCAAATAATCGTTAGCAGCGTCTTTTAACGGTGTTACCTTGGATTTGCCCAAATTAATGCCCCAAGGGAAATGTTGCCGTTTTGGCGTTTGGCTTTGTAGAGAGTTAGCAAGGGCGTCACTTCCAGCGTTGTTAAACCCCATGCGATTTAAAACGGCCTGATCTTGTGACAGCCGAAATAAACGGGGGCGTGGGTTTCCTGGTTGCGGGTGTTGTGTCACCGTTCCCAATTCCGCATAACCAAATCCAAACTGATTCCAAATACTAGCAGCAACGCCATCTTTATCAAATCCTGCTGCTAAGCCTAATGGATTGGGAAATGTAATGCCCCAAAGGGTTTGCGAAAGAAGTTTTTGTGGATAGCTATATTGAGAGGAAATGCGATTTAGAATCCAATTAGCTGGGAATTGATTTTGATTGTTTTCTAACCAACTTAATAAACGAAGACTACGCTGATGTAATTGTTCTGGATCAGTTTTTAATCGATCAAATAAAATCGGACGAATGAAGGTTTTGTACATAACTGGTTATTTAATATATAGTAATAAAAATGGTTGATTAGAATCTTTTAAGTACTTATTATTTAGACTAAATTTCTATTTCACAACTGATTCCTAATTACTATAGAAAGCCTATTTGATATATTCAAAAAAAACTGTTATTTGAAAATTTATTGATCATGACGTGACTGATATGAAATGCCCATAAACTCCTGTAAGCCAACTATTAAACCTTGACAAACGCCTGTTAAAAACTCCAAATCTAGGGTTTCAATGGTATCACTGGGTTGATGATAATGAGGATTTCGTAAAAACGAGGTATCCGTTACCATGAGTGCTTTATAACCTTGATCCCAAAACGGCGCATGGTCACTTAATCGGGTTTCACTAACCATTTCTCCTGAAAAGGGAACGGATAACCACTCACTTGGCGTCCCACTATTTCGCATTTGGCGACTAAAAAACCTTGTTTCTTTTGTTGTTTTTACGTTTCCAATAAAACCAATAAAATTTCCTGTATCGGGATAGAACTGATTTAATCCAGGTGGATAGGTCTGGGAATGGCGTTCATGACAACAATAACCTAACATTTCTAAGGAAAACATCAGACGAATTAACTCATTTTGTTCCTTTAACTGTTCTGCATAAATTTCACTTCCTACCATGCCATATTCTTCTAAATCAAACGCAATAAACCGCAACGGAATTGAAACAGGGAGATTAGCAAATTCTCGGATTAATTCTAATAAAACTGCAACACCCGTTCCATTATCATCTGCACCAGGAGTACCAGGTACACTATCATAATGGGCTGCTAATAAAATGGGTGGTTCATTAATTGCTTCCGTTTCACCGAGATTCAAAATATAGTTGGTATGGGAACTCCCTTGAAAAGAAAAGTCGTGTCTTTCGAGGGTTCCCCATTGTCGAAATTGATCACAGATATATTGCTGGGCGAAAAAGTGTCCACCGCTACTGAAATAAGGATGGCGATCGCGCACAATTTCCTGTAAATGTTGCGTTAAGCGTTCTTTTAAACTCATTAATCTAAATATAAATTTGAATTAAATATAATTATAACTAATCCTAATCTCAGAGCATTCTTGCGATAGATTGTCGATTTTTGAAGTGTTTACAACTCTCACCACACAAGTGCTGGACAATTTGGGGACTAACTCTGGAATTCGGACTATGCCTTAAGTTAGGTATATAAGTTATGCTTATATATAAGCGGATTAATTCTCTCATTTCTAATGCTCCCTGTACAAAGCAACATTTTCTCTTAGTATCAATAAGTGAGGCGATATAAAACAAAGCCAATTATTGCAGATTTTAAGGAGAGATAAATATGGCAGATTATCAAGTCACCTTAGTCAACGAAGAATTAGGGCTCAACGAAACCATTGAAGTTCCTGATGATGAATATATTCTTGACGTTGCTGAAGAAGAAGGGCTTGATCTTCCCTACTCCTGCCGTGCAGGTGCTTGCTCCACTTGTGCTGGCAAGTTAGTTGAAGGAGAGGTGGATCAATCCGACCAATCCTTCTTGGATGATGATCAAATTGAAGCTGGCTACGTTTTAACCTGTGTTGCTTATCCAGCCTCTGATTGCAAAATCATCACTCACCAAGAAGAAAACCTCTACTAAGTAAACAGTGAATCCCCTACTCATGGCTAGGGGAAAGATCAAGAAACCTTCCCCTGCATCCTATATGTAGGGGAAGTTAATCCACCTCTATAATTTCAGTATATTCAAATCCATGGGCACTGGCTTGCACTAAGGGATAAGATTGACCCTTAATGGTCAACCAATCTTGTTCACAATCGGGTTTTGGCGAAAAGTAAACTAAAATATACTGCTTATCAATAAAATGATTCATTTCTTGTTCAACTTCTCCACGCCACTGAGTTTTTGTGACTAATACGACTAGTTGATTTGCCAAGCTCGGAAGAGCTTTCGCAACTTGTCGGCGGTAAACTTCATCTAAACTCCCAAAAGGAGAATCCATTACCATGGGAAAGGTACTACTATCAGGGGCAATGAGCGTATGATTGGCACTCCAATGGCGAACTTGATCAATAATACCCCCTATTAAAGAGAGGCTTAGAATTTGATTTTCGCCTGTGGAAGCCGCAACCTCCTTTTCTTCACCTGTCGTTGTATCAACTAAGCTCAACTCATAATGGTCATTCAACTTAGGTTGATAAGGGGTAAACGAGATAGCAGAAAAAATTTGCTGTACCTTTTTCTCTAACTTGGCACGAAACCGAGACTCTAAATTTGCTTTTAACTGCTTAATACAATCAATAGATTGTTCTGTAGCATCTCGTCGATTCTGTACTAATTGAGATTTCGCTTCTTTATTTTTTTCTTGATTGAGTTGTTTAGAGAGCTTTTCTAGGTCCGTTGTTTTTTGTTTGATTTGAATCTCATTTCTACCTTTTTCCAGTAATAAGGTTTCAACTTCCTTTTCTGTTGCATCTAAATCCTGTTGTAATTGTTTAATTTTTTGATCGGGATACTCTCGTAGCTGTTGTTTAACAGTTTCTAGCTCCTGTTCTAAATCTCCTAGCTTATCTCTTAAGGCAGTAATCTGTTGTTGGTGATCATCAATCGTTTCCCAAAACTGCGCTGCTTGTTTTTCAATTTGTTGAGTTTGGGTTTCTAAGCGAATTAGCGCTTCTTCGACATCGGTGTGTGCCGCTTGTTCCATCCAGTTTTGAACATTTTGATAAGGAAGGGTTCCTGCAATTAAATCCGTTCCACAAATGCAACGCTGTTGATGCAGTAACTTTTGAACAAAAGGCTTTTTAATACCATGGGGAAGTTCTTTACTTTGATGAAGAGGATTAAATAAACTGGAACATCTTTCCACTAACTCTGTCATCAAAACCGTATAACCTTGCGCAGAAATAGTCTTTTTAACCGTTTGATTGAGGCGTATTAACTGTTGGCGCGTTTCTTGATAATTAGTTTCTAAGTTATTTTTAACGGTTTGCAAATTTTCTGCCTCTTGGAGATGAAGGAGTTCTTCCCCTAATTGTTCTTTTTGCTGTTGCTTATTCGTGATTTGATCATCAATATCTGCTTGGCGTCTTTGAATTTCCTCAAGTTCTTGTTCTAATTGTTGTTTTTGATTTAAAATATTTTGAGTTTTGACATCACCAATTTGCCGTAGTTCTTCCTCTAAGCGGCGGCGAGCATTTTTCAAGTGTTCGACAGACCGTTCAAAAATTTTAATCCCTAATAATTCTTTCGTTGCTTCCGTTAATCCTGTCTTTTTTTGATAACGAATCAAATGATCAATCCGTTCCCCATCAAAGAAAAAATATTGATGCAAACTTGCTGGTAAAATCCGTCCGATAATGTCAACAGGAGATTCTAACGGAGGTTGCCAACAACCATCATCCCCTGCAATGAGCATAAATAATTGACTTTCTCCATCTTCAATCGCTTCATTATCTTGAGTCTTTGTTGCATAACCACGACGTTTAAGTTGATATGATTTATAATCATGTTCAAAAGTGATTTCTACATAATATTCAATAAATTTCCCAGCAATTGCTTCTTCAACCGCTCGTTTATTCACTAACTGTTGAGCATTGGCAAATGCTGCTGTAAATGTTCCATAAAGAACCCAAGTCAAAGCATTTAAAATTGTGGTTTTACCCGCGCCATTATTACCATGAATGATAGTTGTATTCTTTTGACCTGTAGCGAATTGAATTTCTGGAGTTTCCCCATAAAACTGACGAAAGTTGTACAGTTTAATTGTTTTTAACTTCATTGCACAACATCTTTAATCAGATTCAAAATCTCTTCATTAATATAACGAGGATTTTTTTGATAGAGCTTCTTTTTTTCCAGTTGTAACACTTGGGTAACTAAATTCTGAACTTCAGGAGAATATTCGTTTAAGATAGCTTGCAAGTCATTGAGCTCGCTGGTTTGATCATTATTATTCCATTTCATGGGGATTAACGCCTAATTCTAAAAGATAAATCACCTATATCATCGTTCAGTCTGAGACCGTTTGATATTTTTTATTATACGCGATCGCGCTGGGATTAACGAACCACAGAAACATAGCGTTGTGAAAGAATCTGTTGATAATACTGCCGTAATTGTTGCGTTGCAGCAGACCATCCCCAACGTTGGGCTTCTTGATGGGCATTATTTCGGACTGTCTCACGCTCTGATTGGGCTTGTAATAACCGTTTCGTTGCTGTAATTGCCCCATTGGGATCATCAGGCTCAAATAAATAGCCATTCACGCCATCACTAACAAGATCAGGAATCCCACCTGATCGCGCAGCTACAACCGGACAACCAGCAGCCATGGCTTCTAATAAAACCAGTCCCAACGTTTCCGTGCGTGAAGGAAACACAAAGGCATCTGCAGAAGCATAGGCAGCCCCTAAGGTTTCTCCCTCTAAATAACCCACAAAATGAGTGGGTGTATCAGCAAAATGTTTTTCTAAGGTTTTTCGGTAAGGACCATCCCCGACAATGGCTAAACGAGCTCCTGGAATTGCTTCTAAAATCGGTTTAATGTCATGAATTTGTTTTTCTGCAGAAACGCGCCCTACATATAGCAATAAGGGGTCTTCTGGATGACCTTGGGATAAATAGTCTCGCATCTGTTGGGACTGCAACTGAGGGCGGAATAATTCTGTATCCACTCCTCTTTGCCAGAGGGCAACCCGTTCAATGCCATGCTCACTTAACTCTTCCATCATGGCAGTTGAGGTGCATAAATTTAACTCTGCTTGATTATGACCGGCTTTTAATAATTCCCATAAGATGCCTTCTAAAGCACCCATCCCATAATGTTGCAGGTATTGCGGTAGATGGGTGTGATAAGAGGCAATTAGAGGTAATTGCTTCAGTTTGGCATAAGATAATCCGGCGATTCCTAATACAGCAGGATTGACAACATGAATGAGATCAGGGTTAAATTGCTCAACAACTTCACCAATACTAGGACTGGGAAAAGCCAGTTTTAATTCTGGATATAACGGCAATGGCAAACCCGATACACCATAAACCTTGGCTCCTTGATATTCGGTAATGCCACCGTCGGGGGCTACAACTAAAACTTGATCCCCTGCCTGTTGTAGGTAATGAATGGTATGACGTAAACGAGTCACAATGCCATCGACTTTGGGTAAAAAGGTTTCGGTAAACAGGGCAATACGCATAAATGTTACAGCTAGGAGATAATCATTACTGCATTGTAGAACGGGATTGACCCATTTCACCAAAAAAAAATGGTAGAGACTCTGCAAGGCCTCTACCGAAACCACAATATGTTAAACTAATAGATTTGGTTAGCTGATTAAAAATAAAGTTCACCAAACCTGTTATGCGTCATGGTTTGCTGAACT
This sequence comes from Halothece sp. MAG, assembly GCA_018610095.1. GTDB lineage: Bacteria > Cyanobacteriota > Cyanobacteriia > Cyanobacteriales > Rubidibacteraceae > Halothece. Next base: position 10,970 of record JAHEOB010000258.1, on the reverse strand, counting down.
TTGGTCACTGGATTGATAGTACTTTTGTAAGCGTCGTTGTTGGGCAGCAATTACACCTTTACTAACCGGAAATCCTGCTACAGGAATGAATTGGTATTTTCGTTCCTCTTCTAGGCGTTGTAATTCGGTGTAGTCCACCCAGTGGATGCAATTGACAGGGCAAGTATCAATGGCTTCTTGAATCAACTCTTCAGGGTCTCCGTCTTGTCGAACGACCCGAGCCCGACCATGTTCAGGTTCAATATAGAAGGTATTTTGTGCGGTATTAGCACAGTGTTTGCAGCCAATACAAGTTAATTCATCCACATAGACACCTTGTTCCCGGAATTGTCCTCCTAATTCCGGTTCATAACCGGAACGGTTGGGGTTATGGCGTAATATACCGCCCAATTCGGGTTCATAACCGGAACGTTGGGGAGTTTGTTCGTCAGACATTAGCCACTCCAGCGTTGAACAACAAGACGAACGGAACCATCTTCATTTTTTTGTTCTTCAGCCAGTTCAAACCCCTCTTTTGAGGTGGCGTTTAGAACAGTATGGTAAGCATAGCGTTGGCTAACTTGATTGAGGAAACCGTTAACGGTCCAAGGTTGTTTCCAATACTGTAAGTCAGCCACCAGTTCATATTCTTTTCCGTTCCAACGGAAGCCCACATCATATTGGTTGTCTTGTTCAATGACAACTTCTGCCGTTTGGGTTTGACCTTGGTAACCGCGAACCTCGGCAGGCCCAGGTTTCCAATCAATGCCAAGATCGGTGAGGGCTGCTTTTAAGGATGAGACGTTACGAATTTGGGTTTTAATTTGGCTAAAGTGTGACATCGTCGCTTTATCTCCGCACTAGTTTACTTAAATTTAGCAAAACTAACGAATCTATAAAAAAATTTACCAAGAAGTCGTAGTCGTTTGCGTCCGCGTTGTGGTAGAGTTAATTGTGTTTTGTTGAAAATATTCTGAAGTATGTTCGGTGGAAACAACTTCCCCTAATTGGGCTTCAATGGTAGCAGTGACCTCAGTACAAGAGTTACCGATAATTCCGGTAACTTTCTCTTGGACACGCCCATCGGGGTGGATAATGAATTCAAGGGTTTCCATGCTCATAGGACGATTTTTAAAGGTAGGTTAACGAATTAAGAAATTTTAGGGCAAGATTAAGTTTAATAAAATTCAATGACCTCCATTGATTTCTTATAATTATTAATGCTTTAATAATTATCTGCCCCAATATCTGTAAGTTTGGCTTAAGTTTCTTAAAGCGTCAAGTCATTTAAACATTTAAGAAAGGCACTTGTCGGTTTATAGAATGGATTTGCTTGCTGACAAAGTTGCTTGGCATTTTGTAACAAAAATTTAAATATCCTTCATAATGAAAGGGGTTTAAGCATGAATAAACAGATGAATGTAACGAAAGTTGGTATCCTTGGCTTTGGCGGTTTAGGGCAAGCTGCTGCTCAGGTATTAACACCAAAACAGGAAATGAAGTGGGTAGCAGTTGCTGATCAAAAGGGCTACGCTTATCAGCCTGAGGGATTAACGGTTCAAAGTTGCCTAGATAGCTATCGTCAACACGGTTCAGTGGGATACCTTGAACCTGGGGGAACTCTCTCCACGACAAGTATTCGCGATTTAATTCAAACATCCCCTGTTAATGCTTATTTTCTAGCACTTCCCAATTTGCCCAACACCTTTATGGCAGATGTCGTCCAAGAATTTATCAATGCCGGTTGGCAAGGAGTTTTAGTCGATGCCCTCAAGCGTACCACTGCCATGGAAACGGTACTGGGAATGAGAGAACAGTTACAAGCAGCAGGGATTACTTATTTGACAGGTTGTGGGGCAACCCCTGGCTTATTAACGGCAGCAGCAACGGTGGCAGCTCAGAGTTTTGCAGAAATTCATGAAGTTAAAATTACTTTCGGTGTGGGAATTGCCAATTGGGAAGCCTATCGTGCCACCATCCGTGAAGATATTGCCCATATGCCTGGTTATACGGTGGAACAGGCAAAAGCCATGACTGATGAAGAGGTAGCAGCACTGTTAGAGCGTACCAACGGCATTTTAGAGTTACAAAATATGGAACACGCCGATGATTTGATGTTAGAGTTAGCAGGAATTTGTCCGCGCGATCGCGTTTCTGTGGGGGGGGTTGTTGATACTCGTAATGCTGACAAGCCCTTGAGTACTAATGTTCAGGTAACCGGACGTACTTTTGAGGGCAAAATTGCCACCCATACTTTTACCCTTGGCGATGAAACCAGTATGGCAGCGAATGTTTGTGGAACAGCGCTAGGGTATCTGAAAGCAGGAATGGCTTTCCATCGACAAAATTGCTATGGCATTATGACAGCAGCAGAAGTAATGCCCAAATTTGTTCATTAGAACTTTTTGCTAAACAGCTCAGGGGAGTTTGGTAGTGTTAATTTGGCTCAAAATAAGCTTGCATGACTTGTCTTACCATGGGAGCTGCTACTGAACCCCCACCCCCGTAACTATTTTCTGCAAACGCAACGACAACAATTTCGGGGTCATCATAGGGAGCATATCCACCAAACCAAGCATGGGAGGTTTTTTTCTCTGGAAGTTCTGCTGTTCCTGTTTTACCTGCTGCTGCTGGTAGGTTGGGAACATTTAATGCTGTTCCAGTTCCCCGAGTCACCACTTGCCGAAGTCCTTTCCGTAAGACCTTTAATGTTGATGGATTTAAATTCATGCTCGTTTTCCATTGCGAATCATCCGTTTCAGTTTTTAACAAATGAGGCTCGAGTTGATATCCCCCATTGGCTGGTACGGCAAACATGAGTGCCACTTGGAGGGGAGTTGATAGCATCAATCCTTGTCCTAACGACAGATTGACTGTATCTGCTACAGACCAACTGGGATAATCATGTTTCTCCTTCCATTCCGGTGTCGGAACTAATCCACTACCTTCATTGGGAAGTTCTATTTCAGTTTCCTCACCAAAGCCATATTGTCTTGCCCAATCAATTAAAACGTCTTTACCAACCCCCCTACCAATTTGTCCAAAAAACGTATTACTACTGTTGGCTAAGGCTCCTACATACCCTAGTCTCCCAAAGCCAGCACGATTCCATTCCCAAATCCGAACTCCCGAAACCTTTAAGAAAGGATAGGTATTGAGCCTAGTATGGGGTGGATACTCTCCTGATTCTAAGCCAGCAGTTGCTGTGACAATTTTAAAGGTTGATGCTGGTGGGAAATTTCGTAAGGCTCGATTAAGCAGGGGTTTGTTGTTGCTTTCGCTGTTTAACTGTTTCCACTTCTCAGAACTAATGCCACTGGAAAATAGATTAGGATCAAAACTGGGCTGACTCGCCATTGCTAAAACTTCGCCATTGTTCGGATTTAAAGCCACAATTGCCCCTTTTTGTTGACCTAGAACAGCCTCAGCAGCTTTTTGCAATTCTAAATCTAGGGTTAAGGTCACCTTTTGACCCGATTTAGCCTCTTTTTCTCCTAAAATCTGAACAATCTGTTGTTGTATATTAACTTTAACTTGTTGCTCGCCCCATTTTCCTCTTAAACGGTCTTCAAAGGCAGCTTCTACCCCCCTACGCCCAATTACATCATTCCTACGATAATCATTATCTTGTTCTTTCCGTTCTTTTTCATTAATGGCCCCTGTATAACCTAAGACATGAGCAGCTACTTTCCCATGGGGATAGTTTCGAATCGGTTCAGCTGATAATGCCACCCCTGAAAGTTGATGACTGTATTCTTCAATTGCTGTTACCTGTTCTGGCGTTAATCCACGGGCAATTCGAAAGCTTTTTAAAGAATTCTCATTATTTTTAGAAAATTGCTCCACCTGCTCAGTAATGGCTTCACTAGAAATGTTTAGAATTTCTGATAAGCGATCGCGCGTTTGGTCCCAATTCGGTTTTTGTTGTGCCGAAGGCCAAACATAGGCAGAATAAGAGAGGCGAGTATCCGCTAAAATTTCACCATTACGGTCTAAAATATTACCTCGTACAGGTGGTTGGGGCAGAATCCGAATGCGGCGTTGTTGCGCAAGTTCACGATTTTGCTCGCCCTGTACGAGTTGTAAATATCCTAAGCGACCCCCAATCACTCCTAATAACAAAACCGTAATCAACAACATTAATATCACAGCACGAAACCGCGTTCCCAAGGCAGGTGATTGTTTGCCAGTGGCGGTATAACCTTCTAACTGATGATCGGTTTTAATCGTTTTGTTTTTAGGAGAAAGGGTGCTTGTCATATCACTTATAACGGTTTTAAGTCGGGATAAGCAGCTAGCAAGTCATCATCGCTTAGTGTATCCTCTTCTGCTTGAGGCGTCCAAATGACTTCCACTGCTAACAGATTATCACTATTGGCACTACCTAATTGCCGTAGGGCTTGACGAAGATTATTAGCATTATTAATTTCAGGAAAATCGATTTTTCCTTGTATGCCAACCAGTAAAGTGACAAGGATATATTCCGAAGGCCTATCGGCAGTGGTGGTTTGACTCTGGCTGCGATGGAGTTGGCTTTCGACATTAGAAAGGGTTTCTTCGCTATATTTACTACGCTCTGAAAGAGCCATGCGATTGAACTGGTTTTCTGCATCCTCTAAACGGGAAACATTGGCTTCCCCTGTGGCATAAACCCAGTATTCAGGATGACGTAATAGGGACAGGCTAGCTTCCTGTACGACTTTAGCCCGACCAGAAGGCGTTCCTGTATCTGCTCGTTGCGCAAGCTCGTTAAGTTCTTTTTGCAGTTCTTTTGCTTCTGCAAGTAATCCCACTTGAACTTTGGCAACGGTCACTTTGGGGTTAGCAGTGGCAACGTTGCCACCACCATCGCCTCCGCCAAAACCAGCATTTTGGAAACTTCGTACTAAGAAGTTAGCAATGGCAAAGAAAATGAGGATGGTAAAGATACTGCCAAAACCGCCAAATCCAAAGAAAGGGATAATAAATGGTAAACCAAATCCTCCGCCCCCTCGAGGATTTCCTTTTGGAGAAGGAGCGGTGCTATTGGGACTACCAAAACCACCCCCGCCAATACGTCCACCACTACGGGCGGCCCAAGCATCACTAATATCGCTAAACACAAGAGCAAATACTAGACTCACTAGCAGAATTGATTTAACTAGGCGTTTCCAAGGGATGTTTTTTAACATGACTCTACTTGACCCTTTTATAACTATCTATTTCAATCATGCTTAATTTTGGCAACAACCACCACCCACGATGGTTACAATTTCCAATTGGTCCCCTTGATTGACGAGGGTATTTGACCAATGTTGGCGGTGCAGAATTTCTCCGTTGTATTCAATTGCCACTAATTGCGGATTATAATCGAGTTGCGTAATCACTTCTGCAACGGGTGTGTGGCGAGAACAAGTCACTGACTCGCCGTTAACTGTAACCGTAATCGTCTCATTAGACATGGTTTTGAAAGGGTGAAAGGAGTGACTGAGTTGCTTTTTGAGGATCCCGGGCTTCCATAATGGCACGAACCACCGCTACCCGAGGGGCTCCTGCTTCCACCACGGTTGCAATATTTTCGCTATTGATGCCACCGATGGCGAACCAAGGAATGGGGGAATGTTTAATAGCATAATCAATATATTCCATCCCAGCAGGGGACTTTCCGGGTTTAGTCGGTGTTTGATAAATCGGTCCTACACCGACATAGTTTGCTCCTTCCGCGATCGCGCTGTCGAGTTCTAGAGGGTTGCTGGTGGAACGCCCAATGATTTTGTTGGGGCCTAAAATTTGACGGGCAACAGTAATGGGCAGGTCTTGTTGTCCCAAATGGACACCGTCGGCATTGACCGCAACGGCTAAATCGGCGCGATCGTTCATTAAAAATAAAGCGCCATAGCGATGGCACAACTCACACAATGCTTGGGCTTCTGCAATTTGCTGGCTGTCATCTGCTTGTTTATTTCGATATTGCACCACAGAGACCCCCCCTTTTAAAGCACCCTCGACAATGGAGAAGAGATTCTCACTAGGGGTTGTTACCAAGTACAGTTGTGCCGATTGCAGTTTATGTTGGGGGGAACTCCCTAATAAGTCAGTTTCTAGGATATAGAGTTGATAACGTAACTGTTTGCAAGTCTTTCCCAACCTAGGATCATAAACCTTGCCATACTCTTCTAACACGCGCAAGGCTTCTTGAGTACGAGAGAAATTAATCTGTAACAGTTGTTGACAATTCTCCCGTTGCTCTTCCAAGGGATGCGTTAACGTCGTTCCTTCATCTTGCTCCGTATTACGGGCTTGGCGAATGTCATTGCTATGCCACTGAGCAAGGGTTTGACGAATCTGTTTACACACTTGGACGAAATGACCATTATTGAGGGCAAAGCGACACCATTCTTCAATAATGCGGATGCCTTCACGAGCGCGATCGAGGTTGGCATCTAAAATGCGACACACGGCTTCAGTTTCCCAATTTAAGGTTGTCATAACACAATCATTTTATTTGTTTGTACCAATAGCAAATCACGAATTACCGTTAACTGTCATTCATTAAATGTTGTTCGATAAAATTGGTATAAACATCCCCTTTTAAAAAGGCAGGCGTTTCTAAAATCTTTTGATGAAAGCTAATGGTTGTTATCACTCCTGTAATAGCACATTCCTTTAGGGCGCGTTTCATACGTTGAATGGCTGCTTCCCTGCTGCGATCCCAAACAATTAATTTACCAATTAGGGAATCATAATAAGGAGGAATTTCGTAATCAGTATAAACATGGGAATCCATCCTCACGCCAGGACCGCCGGGAGCAAGATAGCCATTAATACGACCGGGTTGGGGGCGAAATTCATGGTCAGGATCTTCTGCATTAATGCGACATTCAATGGCATGACCCCGAATTTCCACATCTTCTTGTTGTAAACTCAGTGGTTCCCCTTGAGCAACGCGAATTTGCTCCGCAATTAAATCTAACCCCGTAATCATTTCCGTCACTGGGTGTTCCACTTGGATGCGGGTATTCATTTCCATGAAGTAAAAGTTACCGTAAGCATCCAACAAAAACTCCACAGTTCCTGCCCCAACATAATCAATGGATTGAGCAGCTTTCACCGCCGCTTGTCCCATTTTTTCTCGTATTTCAGGGGTTAGTGCTGGACTAGGGGCTTCTTCTAACAATTTTTGATGACGACGTTGAATGGAACAGTCTCGTTCTCCGAGGTGAATGACATTGCCGTAACTATCCCCTAAAATTTGAATTTCAACATGACGGGGGCATTCAATACACTTTTCCAAATAAATGCCACTATTTCCAAATGCTGCTTCTGATTCTCCTTTAGCTGCTTGAAATAACTTGCTTAAGTCTGGTTCACTATTAACTAAGCGCATCCCTCGTCCCCCACCACCTGCAGTTGCTTTTAACATCACAGGATAACCAATGTCTCTGGCAACTTGATGGGCTGCGGTTTCATCAGCCACTAATCCTTCACTACCAGGAACAACAGGGACCCCTGCTTGCTGCATGGTCTCTCTTGCAGTTGATTTATCCCCCATAGAGCGGATGGCACTAGCACTGGGACCAATAAAGTGAATTTGATGATCCGCACAAATTTCGGCAAATCTAGCATCTTCCGATAAAAACCCATAGCCAGGATGGATAGCACTGGCGTTACGAGTCAGGGCAGCAGCAATTAAGTTGGAAATCTTGAGATAACTTTTATTAGAAGGGGGTTCTCCAATACAAACACTTTCATCAGCCAATTGCACATGCAGGGCATTGCGATCAATAGTGGAATGAACAGCAACCGTTGGAATTCCTAGTTCTTCACAACTGTGTAAAATTCGCAGAGCAATTTCCCCACGATTGGCAATTAAAATTTTGGAAAACGACATTGCTAATTATCACAAATAAAACTTGACTGATTTTGGTAACCGATAATGATTAAATGTCAAAAATTAACCATAACTCATCAACAACGATCACTTGTAGATGATTCCATTGATACCATACCAAGTCAACGCCATCAATTAAACGAATCGTTGGGTACTTTACACTCCAATTTTTTCTTTGAGTTGTGATAACTGCTGCTGATTAAAGACTCGTTTGAGTAACTCTGCTGCAGCTTGGGGATCAGTGGGCATTAAAACTTGGGGAGTTGAGGCTTCTGCAAGGTGTTTGAGCGCATCACTAGCGGTAATTTTTTCCGATTTCCCTAATTCTAAATAATCCGCTCCTTGCTTAATTTCTTTGATAATGATGGGGGCAAGGGTTTCATAAGAATGTTTGGGGTTGCTGATCGCGCTTTTTGCTTGATCGAGTAAGGTTTGCCAATTTTGCTCGTCTTTAGCAACTTTCTTGGCGCGATCGCAGATTTCTTGTAGTGTTTGGCGACTGTTGTCACTTTCTTCCCCTTTAAAGTAGTCCAACATTTCCCGTAATAAGGGTCGTAATTGGGTTAAAGGGCTTTCTTTACTATCTGATTCAGATGTTTCACTAGCGGTTTCACGGCTGCTAGAAGCCTCACTGCTGGAGGATTTTTGGGGTTCTGCCTGTTTGCCATCACCACCTGCTTCGCCTAAGTCAGCAATAACAGGGGTGATATCGGCACATTTATTCAGGTGGCTTTGTAATTGTTTAAATTTTGGGGCTGCTTGCTCCACTAATTCTTTCCCTTGGGCTTCAGTTAAGCCTTCTGGGGATTCTAAGCGAGTAATTAAATCTTGTAACAGATCAAACGCCTCAAAAAAAAGGGATTCTAATTCGTCATCAACTTGAACATTCCCATCTCGAAATACCTTAAAAGCATCTTCAAGACGATGGGCGGTTTTTTGAATACTGTTATATCCCAACATTGCCCCACCGCCTTTAACCGAGTGAGCCGCCCGAAATAACTCATGAACTTTTTCTGAATCTTGACTTGTCTGCTGCAGATCCTCTAATCCTTGTTCAATGGTGGCTAAGTGTTCCTTAGCTTCTTCAATAAAATAACCCAGAATTCGCTGTTGATTATCACTCATAAGAATACCTTTGGTTAACACTGGTTAATTATCTTAGGTTACTAGATAGCTTTTCCAAACCGTGGCTTGTTCCTGTTTTTCCAATTCCCCATCCCCCTGTTCAGGAATTAATAACCGCCAAGTTTTTCCTTCGACTTGTCGTTGTAAATAAACCTCAAACTCATTCTTATTTTGAGTTACTTCCTGTCGGGGCAATTTTAATTTTAGAGTATAAGTACCGTTAATTTGATAAGTTGGTAAGCCCGCAATATAAATGGGATTGAGGGTTTTAACGGTTACATTTTTTACTTGAAATTCACTACTTGTGGGATTTTGCAGTTGATTGCTCAAGCGATCTTCGGTTAACGTTAGTTTTCGCGCGATCGCGTGTTTAATAATCTCTCCCCCAGGGGCTAATCCTTTCGGAGGGTTATTGCCCCCACAAGCCGTTAACAACACAATTAGTAGTAGAATAAGACAGGGCAGTAGCTGCCAAGGTCGATGAAATTTCATTACTACCCCTATCATCCCTAGATTTTATTGGATTATCAAGCAATGTGAGAAAAGTCAAAAATCACCTAAAATCACCTCTATGTTCATTGTTGGCGATATTCAGATATTTGACAACTAGCCCATAGAGATTAAAAATAGATCATTCATTGTCCATTCCTTACGGAGTTGTAGAGACATTCCATTAAACATGAAAGTAGCAGTTACAAAAGAAATTGAAGTCGGAGAAAATCGGGTCGCGTTAATTCCTGATGTTGTCTCCCGTTTAGTCAAACAAAGTTGGGAGATTCATGTGGAAGCAGGGGCAGGAGAAGCAGCCTTTTTCAGCGATCGCGATTATGAACAAGCAGGTGCAACAATTGTTAACGATAAAGCCACCCTTTGGCAAAACGCTGACATCATTGTTAAAGTTTCTTCCCTCAAAGAAGAAGAATTACCGCTGTTAGAAAGCGGAAAATCGTTAGTGGGATTACTGGATCCCCTTGGGCAACCTGAATTAATTCAACAATTAGCAGATAAAGGGATCAATACCTTTTCCTTGGAATTAATGCCTCGTACCAGTCGGGCACAAAGCATGGATGCCCTATCTTCGCAAGGTAACATTGCAGGTTACAAAGCAGCACTACTGGGCGCGTCTGCCCTTCCCAAATTCTTCCCCATGTTAACTACGGCAGCAGGTACAATTCGCCCTGCCACAGTTTTTGTCATTGGGGTCGGTGTAGCAGGCTTACAAGCCATTGCCACCGCCCGTCGTCTGGGGGCACTTGTGGAAGCCTTTGATATTCGCCCTGAAGTCAAAGAACAAGTTCAGAGTCTCGGGGCAGAATTTGTAGAAATGGAATTGCAAGAAGACACCACCACTAAAGACGGTTACGCCAAGGAAGTTTCCCAAGACTCCAAACAGCAGTCACAACAACTGATTGCTCAACACGTCGCAACAGCAGATGTTGTCATTACTACTGCCCAAGTGCAAGGAAAACGAGCTCCTCTCCTAGTGACCAATGACATGATTAAAGAAATGAAACCCGGTTCAGTCATTGTGGATCTAGCTGGAGAACAAGGGGGCAACTGCGAACCCACTGAAGCTGGAAAAGATATTCAACTTGATCCCGGTATCACCTTAATTTCGCCCATTAACTTGCCCTCTTCTCTCCCGGTTCACGCCAGCCAGATGTACAGCAAAAACATTTCCACCTTGCTGCAATATCTGGTGAAAGAGGAACAAATGCAAATGGATTTTGAAGACGATATTATCGATAGTATTTGTCTCACCTATAATGGAGAACTCCGCAATCAACGGGTCAAAGATATTTTAGCGTCGAAAACCGAATCGAAAGTATAACGAGGAAATAACCATGGAAACAACGATTATGGCAAGCTTATTTGTATTTGTACTAGCTGCCTTTGTGGGGTTTGAAGTCATCAATAAAGTTCCGCCCACTTTGCATACGCCACTGATGTCAGGGGCAAATGCCATCTCAGGCATTACGATTCTTGGGGCAGTGTT
>JAHEOB010000257.1 GCA_018610095.1 Halothece sp. MAG | reverse complement strand
CTTGCATGGGTTTGGCACAGCGCACAAACCATCCTTGATGGGCATCAAGATATTCTTTGACCGTTTCGGCATCACTATACATGGTCATTGTGTCTTGAAACTGATTCCGAAACTCGAAAGAAGGATAGGATTGCGTTGATGGGGTAGCAGCATCACTATGGCGTTGATTAGAATCGTAGTCCATAAAAAACTTTCAGTCGCTGGGAGTTTCCCTAGTAATCAATTTTCCCCTATTTTAATCTTGGATCAACAGCAAGTAACTAAACTGATAGGATTTAAAGCAGAATTGTAGCTTGCAATACATCAATTGATGAAATTGCCATTTTACACTAAGTATGGATTTCGATGAAGATTAGAAGTTTTTTTGGTGTTAGGGATGATGGCAAATCCAAAGTTAACAAGTTTATTTAAAGTTGCTCCAGTCTTATTAGGTGCATCCTTTGTCGCTACCCAAACAGAAGCAGCATTTGGGCAAACCACTGGTTCTTCTGAACAAGAAGTACTAGAGCAAATAAATGAATATAATAATCAAGGAAATGGAGAATTGGATCAGGTTACTAGCGTTTTTGAATTGGAAGACGTTTCTCCTGATGATTGGGCATTTGAAGCCCTGCAAGGTTTAGTGGAACGCTATGGATGCATTGCCGGTTATCCTGATGGTACGTTCCGTGGCAATCAAGCCATGACTCGCTATGAATTTGCTGCTGGTTTGAATGCTTGCTTACAGCAAATGGAACGTTTGATTGCTGAGGGCGGAAATGTATCTGAAGAAGACTTCCGAAGAATGCAACGCTTACAACAAGAATTTGATGCGGAATTAACCGCTCTCGGCACTCGCGTGGATGACTTAGAAGGACGAGTTAATACACTAGAAGATCAGCAGTTTTCGACAACAACGAAATTAAGTGGTTATTTTGCCGCTGCAGCAGTTCAACCCTTTGGCGGTGAAAGAGCAGATGGATTTGGCGATGTTGATGAAAACACAGGGTTAATTTATCAAGGACAATTAAACTTTGATGCCAGTTTTACCGGGCGCGATCGCTTACGCGTCCAGTTCAGAACTGCCGAGGTTGGCAATCCAGGAGGGGCACCTTTCCAGAGACAAGCAACCGGGGAACCCCTGACAGAATTGTTTGATATTTTTGACGAAACCAATGGTGATTTTAAACTGAATGTCCTCAGCTATCGTTTCCCTGTTGGTGATAGTGCAGAAGTTGCCATTGGTGCTAGTGGCGGGAGTGACTTTATTCCAGCCCAAGTATTTGAATCCAACTTTGGCAGTGGCGCTAATCTAAGTGATTTAATCCTGCAAGGTGACTTAGATACAGCTGAAGGTGGGGGACGACTCATTGATGGATTTAGCCCTAACCAATTTGGTGCTGGGATTAGTACCAGAATTGATATAACGGATCGACTCTCGTTTGGTGCTGGCTATACAGTTCGAGAAGATGCAGCAAGAGATCCCAATATTGGATTATTTAAAGACCACTCCATCGCTGCCAATCTTAATTATGCAGGGGATAACTTCGATATTGGACTAAATTATGGTCGAACTCAGGCAGGTACCCCTGGCTTAGATCCCAATGTTGATGATTTTGAGCATAATGCCGTAGGTTTAAGTGGTGCTGTTCGCTTTAGTCCCAGTGTAGAATTGGGTGGTTGGGTCACTTATGTTAACCAACAATCCAATGAAGCAGATCGTGATGGTTGGGCCTTTAGTGGAAACCTTGCGATCAATGATCTTGGAAAAGAGGGAAGTAAATTAGCACTAGGGGTTGCTAGTCCAGCGTTCTTTGGAAATTTTGATGGCAGTCAACCCACTGACTTGGTTAATGAAGACGCTCGAGCTTATGTTGGGGAACTATCTTATAAGTATCCCCTAAATGACAATCTCTCAATTACACCTGGGGTAATTGCCGTTTTCAATCCTGGACGTGATTCCGATAATGATACGGTCTATACCGGTGTAATCCAAACCACCTTTTCTTTTTAAGTTAACAGGGGCGTGGGGAGCAATCAGTCCCACGCCGTAACCTGTTTTAAAAATCTCGCATCAGATCACTTTTATTGTGACACTTCAATAAGTGGATTAGAACTAAATAAGAACAATTTACGAAAAATCTGCAATTGTGGGGAAAGACAGCAATTTTGTTCCTAAGTTATTTTGTGGAGTCAATATTGACCAATATTTATGATGTAATTTAAGATAAAAGTGTCGGATAAAAGCTATGAGTTTGGTGTGAGGTATTATGGCGAATCCAAAGTTAACAAGTTTATTTAAAGTTGCTCCAGTCTTATTAGGTGCATCCTTAGTTGCTGCCCAAGCAGAACCAGCAGTTGCACAAACGGCTGATTCTTCTGAGCAAAAAACATTAAAACAAATTAACCAATATAATAATCAAGGAAATAGTGAATTAGATCAAGTTCAGAGCGTTTTTGAATTGGAAGACGTTTCTCCTGATGATTGGGCATTTGAAGCCCTGCAAACTTTAGTGGAACGCTACGGATGCATTGCTGGTTACCCCGATGGTACATTCCGTGGCAATCAACCCATGAGTCGCTATGAATTTGCTGCTGGCTTAAATGCTTGCTTGCAGCAAATGGAACGTTTGATACCTGACATATCTCAAGAAGACATAGATAGAATAAACCGCTTAGTACAAGAATTTGATGCGGAATTAACTGCTCTCGGCAGTCGCGTGGATGACTTAGAAGGGCGAGTTAATACGCTAGAAGATCAGCAATTCTCCACGACTACTAAATTGCGTGGCGATGCTGCCTTTACATTTGCTCAACCCTTTGGGGCTGATAAAGCTGGTAGCAGTTTTGTCTTTCCCCCGGGGACCGAGGATGTCGATGAGAACGCCGGATTCCTATATACGGCTAATCTGAACTTTGATGCAAGCTTCACCGGAGAAGACCGCTTAAGAGTTCGCTTGCGTGGTGCCGAAGGAGACGGATTTATTCAATCGGCAACCCATACTGGGGGGCGCTCTGCAGCAACTGGTGATTTACTCCGTCTTAATAATATCCGAGAGACTAACGGTAACTTTGAAGTTAATGACCTCTATTATCAATTCCCCGTTGGTAATGCGGGTCATATTCGACTAGGTGCTAACAGCATGGATGTTGCTGATGCCTTTCAAAGTGGTCTTGGCAAAGGTGATACTCTTAATGACTTCATTGCTAAAGGAAATATATATGTCGACAAGGGTGGTTTTAATGACCTAGTACCTCTCGCCTCTACTGATCCGGTTTTCACCAATAACACCCAATTTGAGGGTGCT
>JAHEOB010000256.1 GCA_018610095.1 Halothece sp. MAG | reverse complement strand
CTTGCATTCCTCTCCCTATCAACGGAAAATGATTGCTGAGGTTAACGCTGCTTATAATCCTGATTTAATTGTTCTGGATGGAGTAGAAGCATTTGTCAAAGGGGGTCCCGCCCAAGGAGAGAAAGTGGCATCGAACATCATGCTTGCAGGACGCGATCCGGTTGCAGTGGATGTTGTGGGATTAGCCATGCTACGTCACTTAGGCACGACCTCCCAAATCTCTCAAGGATCAATTTGGAACTTAGATCAGATTCAACGGGCAACGGAATTAGGACTCGGGGCAAGCCATTCTGACCAAATTGAGATAGTTACCGCCGATGCTGAAAGTGCCAACCTGGCGGATCAGCTGCGATCGCTGATGAGTTAGACATTAAACTTAAACTCCATAACATCTCCTTCTTGTACCACATAATCTTTCCCTTCAGAGCGGACTAATCCTTGTTCTCTGGCAGCAGCCATGGATTGGGCTTCCACGAGTTTATCATAGCTAATGGTATCCGCGCGAATGAATCCCCGTTCAAAGTCGGAATGAATCACGCCAGCAGCTTCTGGGGCTGTCATTCCTGCAGTAATCGTCCAAGCACGGGTTTCTTTTTCCCCGGTGGTGAGAAAGGTACGGAGTCCTAAAATTTCATAGGTAGCATGAATTAAGGACTGTAAGCCCCCTTCTTGGATGCCTAACGATTCTAAAAAGTCCGCTTTCTCTTCCTCCGATAACTCAATTAATTCTGATTCTACCTGTGCCGAAACAACCACCACTAAGGCATTATCTTGTTGGGCGATTTCTCGCACTTGTTCCACCCATTGATTCCCTATCGCAATATCTTCTTCCGAGACATTGGTAGCATAAATAATCGGTTTTTTCGTTAGTAACCCTAACGGTTTAATAATGGCTTCTTCCTCTTCCGTTAATTCCAATTGACGCACCGATTTCCCATCATTCAATGCAGCAGCTAATCTCTCTAACAATTCCACTTCCACTTGGGCTTGCTTATCCTTTTTCGCCTGCTTGCGGGCACGTTCCATCCGTCGTTCAACTTGGGCTAAGTCAGATAAGACTAATTCTAAATTAATCACTTCAATATCCCGGGCGGGATCAACCGAACCTGAAACATGCATAATATCGTCACTTTCAAAGCAACGAACCACATGAACAATGGCATCCACTTCTCGAATATTGGCTAAAAATTGATTTCCTAAGCCTTCCCCTTTACTTGCTCCTTGAACTAATCCGGCAATATCCACAAATTCGATGCGGGTAGGAACAATTTGCTGGGAGTTAGAAATGTTAGCTAAGACATCTAATCGATTATCGGGAACGGGAACTACCCCGACATTCGGTTCAATGGTACAAAAAGGAAAATTAGCTGCTTCTGCCTTGGCATTGGCAACTAGGGCATTAAAAAGGGTGGATTTACCGACGTTGGGAAGTCCGACAATTCCTGCTCTAAGCATGGGTTAATATAATAATTGTTTCTTTTTTCGAGTCCCTATCTATGATAATTGGTTGACAGCAATTGATGGACAGCCAAGAAAGTGACACAATTGATTAGGATTTGTCAAGTCTTTTTTTTCATAATATTTCTGGTACTTTTTTTTCAAGATTTCTCTAAAATTTTTGCAGATGATCAGGGCAAAGATATATGGTGCTAGACAAGCAAACCTTTTTGTCATTTGTGTGGTGGAGGATTGTTTCAGGTGAAAGAGCAAAATCAAATGTCCCAAGAACAGATCAATAACAATTCTAGATATGGCAACCACTCCTTGCGAGTGGGAGTGATTGGTGTTGGCAATATGGGGCAACATCATACCCGGGTTCTTGGCTTATTAAAAGATGTCGAGTTATATGGGATCGCAGATATTAATGTTACCCGAGGATTAGATCTTGCTAGTAAATATCGTGTCCGTTTTTTTGAAGATTATCATCAATTATTAACTTGCGTGGATGCCGTTTGTATTGCCGTACCAACGCACTTACATTATGAAATTGGCTTAGCCTGCTTAAATGCTGGTGTTCATGTTTTAATTGAAAAACCTATTGCTGCGAATCTCGAACAAGCAGAATCATTGGTCAATGCTGCTGCGGCAAACAATTGTATTTTGCAAGTCGGCCATATTGAACGGTTTAATCCCGCGTTTCAAGAGTTAGGAAATGTCCTAAAAACTGAGGAATTATTGGCACTGGAATCCCATCGCATGAGTCCGCATTCACAACGGGGAAATGATGTCTCAGTTGTTCTCGATTTGATGATTCATGATCTGGATTTATTATTAGAATTAACGGCTTCTGCTGTTTTTAAATTAACCGCCAGTGGAACAAAAGCCCATCAGTCAGGGCAGTTGGATTATGTAACTGCTACCTTAGGATTTGCCGATGGCGCGATCGCGACTTTAACAGCAAGTAAAGTCACTCACCGTAAAATTCGCAACATTTCCGCCCATTGTCAAAATGCCCTCATTGAAGCAGACTTTTTAGATAATGAAATTTTGATTCATCGACAGACCACGGCTGATTATACGACCAATTATGGACAAGTCTTATATCGTCAGGATGGTTTAATTGAAAAAGTTTATACCAGTAAAATTGAACCCCTCTATGCGGAACTTGAACATTTTGTCGGTTGTATTCGCGGTGGCAATCAACCTTCGGTTGGCGGAGAACAAGCGTTACAAGCCCTGCGTTTAGCGACCTTAGTGGAACAGATGGCAATGGATGGTCAGGCTTGGGATGTTGATTTTCAACAAGGGGCAGTTCTTTCTCAACCGCAACAGAGTTAGCTGCTACAATAAGCGCGATCGCTGGTTAATGCCGTTTCATCGAATCCGCTATGCAGAATACTCGCTTAAATTCTTTACTCAATAATGTGTCTCGTCAAACGCGGCAGTTTTTTCAAAATCCTTGGCGTCGAATCAGTTTATTATTGCTGAGTTTATTATTGGGAATTTTTATAGGAATTACCATTTCCAGTGTTGCTGGACAAAAAGGCAATTTAGATATTATTGTAGCAGCT
>JAHEOB010000255.1 GCA_018610095.1 Halothece sp. MAG | reverse complement strand
TTCGATGAAAATAATTTTATACTTTATAAGAATGATAAAGATATTTCAGTAAATCCTTCTGTTACTAAAGATAACGATGGAGATATTAAACAAATTACAATTGAACCTAACACAGAAATATCACTACCCATACTTCAAACATTTAACACTAATTTATTTTTTACAGAACCTGAAAAAGAAGGATATTCATGGGTTTTCTACCAAGCTGAATCTGAAACAGATAATCTTGTAATAGAGAAGCCTGAAAAAGAAAAACCTTCAGAAAAAAAACCATGTTTAAGAAAATTCCAAATTACATTACTAAAATGAATAGTAATAGTACCTTACCAATAACCTTTATCTAGTTTAAAAATTGGATGGAAACTATAACGAATAATTAGCCATAGGCTGAGAAAACAACTAGAAAAAATCTTCCTCCACTCGCTGGAAAGCCATGAATAGAACAAACCTATCTCACCCTCTCCTACTCGGGAGGGAGAGAGACTAAACCACCTTATCCCGACCGTCACCCCTAATAGGACCAAATTTGATTTAAATCTAAACTAAAACCAGGCAACACATCTTCCCCTGACAGAGAGGAAGGCTGATTCAAAATTTCGACTTCCTGATTGGGACGATAAATTTCTACGGTTTTCTGTTTCTGATTAATTAACCAACCTAACTGACAGCCATTGTCGATGTATTCTTGCAGCTTTGACTGCGTTGCTTTTAAGTTATCGGTGGCTGATAAAAGTTCAATGATAAAATCGGGGCAAAGGGGAATAAATGTTTCTCGTTGTTGTTGAGATAACGATTCCCATCGCGACTTTTTCAACCAAGCGACATCCGGGGAACGATCAGCCCCATTGGGAAGACTAAACCCAGTAGAGGAATCAAACACTTCGCCCAGTTGGGTTTGTTGATTCCACACTCCTAATTGTAGGATTAAGTTAGCATTTTTGCGTCCCGTTTCTCCCCCGGTTGGCGACATGATAATTAATTTGCCGGTTGCGGTTCGCTCTAATTTCAACTCAGGATTATCCTGACAAATTTGATAAAATTGCTCGCGATTTAACTTAAGAACAGAGTCTAAATTTAGGGTAAGTTGGGACATTTTGATGGGGCATGGTTCCTTCACTATATCATCTTATCCCAGCACCATTGAGAACTCGCGATCGCGTTTGTTTTACTATTAAGTAGCGCGATCGCGCTACCAGAATCACTGAACCCTTCTAATATAAGATTCCCATGCCTCATGGGGTAACAGATGGACTCTTGGGGAGAATTGGGAACCAAACTTAACCATATAAGTAATTCCAGATGCCATCACTGCCAAAGTGACATCAAATGCATTCAGACTATCACCAAACCCAGCGGTTAAATTTGCCATTGCGCCACTTGCAAACAGATAAATCGTTTTATCTTGGTAATTAATCGCCTCCACAAAGGGAATTACTTCTCGATGTTCATTTTTTAAAAGGGCTGTTACATCAATTTCATCCCAGCAGTGACCAACATTAATCAGAAAAACCCCATCTTTAAGTTTTCCAAAGTATTGAGAATCCAAGACTCCCTTTTTGCCGGTAGCTGTCACAACGACATCAGCTTCAGAAATAGCATCTTCTAATGTAACTACTTTCCAACCGGCATATTCAGCTTCCAGAGAACGTATGGGATCGCGCTCTGCGATCGAAACTGTACCTCCAAAAGCACGGGCGGAATCAGCAACCCCACGGCCAACATTACCATAGCCAATTACTAGAACACGCTTACCATGAAGTGTGAGTCGCGTCCGTTCAAAAAAGGCTTGCCAAGTACTCAACCCCACTAAATAGCGATTATGCAATCCTTCTTTAATCGGCAATTCATCCCAATTAAAAACAGGATAATTTAGAGTAAAGTTTGCCAATCGGTTAATCCCGGAACCAGTTCCCTCCATACTTGCTTCAATTGGTGGTTGATTTTCCTGACGTTGTTGCAGGATGGCACTTAACTCTGCCCCCATCTCACATAAATGAGTTGGTTGCCAATCCAAGGCATGGTTATGGGCAAGCACAAACTCCTCAGACGACATTTCATGCCAAGCTTCTGTCTCAGCCCCACAGCTATCTAGATACTCCACCACTTGATTCCGAACTGTGCTAGAACTACAGGTAGTTAAAAAAATTTGTGCCCCACGTTTCAATAACCCTTCTAGTAGAGGCACTATCTTGATATCTAAGTGAATGCTAAATGCAATTCGCTTTCCTGTTAAATCTGGTAATCCCGTGATGGCTTGCCTAACTAAAGGCATCTGCGTTGATACCCAATCTAATTCTTTTTCAAAGCTTACTTCCATATCAGCAATTTGCTACCAAGCAGCGCGATCGCGCTCTCACCACTTTTAGCATTGGTAACGATTTTTTATGTAATTATTATAAAATGTTATTTTTGAACTTGAATTCATAAACTGCTCGTACAGATGTTGAGGAACGCCACAAAAATCATAGGTTTGACCACTTTTAAACTGAACCTGTAGTTTACGTGAAGTCGGATCGTATCCAATTGCCTGGATCAAACCTGAATTAACTTGTTGCATATCCATCAACTTAGCAATTGATTCTAGTTATGGCTTAATTATTGTATTATTTTAGCGCGATCGCGCCTTCTCCCCTACCTGATCGCGCTCTCAAATGCAATAGAATTGAATTAAACAGCGATCACCTTTGAAGGGGAATTTACAGGAGTTTTGGTCTCGACGTATCAATTAGGAAAATCGTATGGTTTACGCTAATGGCCTCTCAGCAGCGCTTGCTATCCTGAATGTACCGTGCTTTAGGAAATGGGCTACATGAACCGCCACTGTCGGCGATACTAGTATGCTTCCGTGAGATACCATCAGAAGCAAGTGGTCCGTGGCATCGGGGTGCTTCGCTTCCGCTTCCGCCACGATGGTATCGTTCGGTCTTGCAACACCCAGGAACCATCCCAAGAACAGATTGAGTTTCCCCGCGATTGTACCAAGCTGGCAGTCGGGGGGCAACGGCAATGGCCCGGATGCGCAAGCCTGCGTCAAGGCACGACCAAGTAACATCCGGAACAAGGGCACCCGTCCGATCCGACGTGCTGCCGCAGAGCCCATGTGCGGTGTTCCCAGCGTGACGGTCCTGCCAATGTGAGCAGGCAGGGGCGCTGCAAGCATCTGTAGAATGATCTGGCCTCCCAAGCTGTGCCCAACAAAGTGAACCACATCAACTCCCGTTTGCAGCGAAATCAACTCTCTCAGTTGCGCTGCTTTCGTCCCGAGCTCCCCGCACCAAGGGCAATGCCGAAAGGTTAGCGTTCTGTAGCCCAGTCGGCGCAACCAACGTGAAAGGAAGCACAGTTCCGTCCCTCCCAGCCCCACTCCAGGAACGAGGATGATCAGTTCCGCTTCTCTCTCTGTCATCTCGTCCAAATCGTCACTCTGTCATCTGTGGCTAACTATTAACTGTACAGCAACTGCGGTATAACAGCACTCATTGCGAGTACTATACCACAAATGGAAGATATTAATGATCGCGCTTCTCTTTTCTTCCCAACGCGATCGCGATTTCCTTTAAATTAACTTTGATTATCTTTTCTAAACCAAACTAATTATACACAGCGATCGCACTACGGAATGTAACGACTCGCTACTGAGTGGTGCCACTTTGATGGGTCTGTGTTGACAATGTAGATGCGGACATTCTTCACAACAACTTCCACAGAGGAACATCCGTTGCAGTGGCTAGTTACACCGCATTGGATTAAGGTGCGACCGCGGAAAAATCTATTTCGTCGAACGGATCATTTTCCTTCTTTAGCTCCTGCCAGTCGAAATCGTACCTCATCTCCTCAGGCCAGTCATTTGGAAACTTAACTCGAAAATAATCCCCAATTGCACTTTCCATGCCATCATTTGGGGGGCCCTCAACTACTAGTCGCGGCTCGTGGGATGAAAAATCATTTGTCTCAAATTGCGCAGACAGTAATACGAGAACTGCACATGTCGCATCGATCAGATGCTCAAATGTCGCAGATTCAAATTCCTCGTGACGACTATGCTTCGTATTATTATAGGCTTGATACCAAGGAAGCGAGTCACCGTTAGACCATGGCGCAAATGGTTGCCGAGTACCATATACGCCGCTCCAATTTGGAATTTTGACTTCGTATGAAGACAGATGATGAGTTAAGTTCAACTTCTTGTAGTCACCCATCTTCATATTGCTTGACTTCGAATAACCATTTTCCTTGAGGACTGCTTTGCAGTTGGCCTCTACTTCGACGCAGGCTCGCAATAGCAAGGAATGCATTCGATACGAGTACGTTGGTAAATTCGTATCAGCAGGCTCCACGAAATCAAACAGTTCCAGAAGGTCTTTCTGCAAAAGAAGGAAAGCTCGCACGTATTGCTCGGAATCAGTTGCAAACTTCGGGTGCAACATATACTGCCATCGTCCTCCCTCGGTATAGCTCCCATCCACAAATTGACGGCAGGTTCTTCGAAATGGTCTTGGAAGGGTCATGAGATTGAGAAATGTAGTATAATTTAATAATCGTACTAATAACTACAGTATAATATCCATTATCTAGTTAATTATACAGTAAATGAAAGATAACTTGACAAAATACAGCGAGCACAAGATTTCAAATTTAATGGGATTGATATTGGTGACTAGAATTCAAACTTTCCAATAGTTCCTCTGTCATCTCAATGAGATTATGTACAGATTCTTGTTTGAGTTCAGTTGTTTTGAAGCCATGAGCAATAGCATTACGCAGTGACAAAATACTCATCAGCAGTTGATAGTCAGATCGAGAAATTACCCCCTCTGTTGCTAAGTGTTTCACCAAGTAAGGTGGATCAACTCTTTCTAAAGTTAATCCTTCATGCTCTGCAACAAGTCTTAAAGTTGCTTCTGTTAAAGACCAAGAATAAAGGAGAGCGGACGCTGGATGCTCTGTTGCCAGTTTTCTTGCGATTTGTAGCTGTGATTGTATTTCAGGGGCTTGCAGAGACTTTTCAGCTTGAGAGGAATAAGTAAACTCTTCGAGATTCCTCATCACTAATTTAAATTCCCAACCCGGATTTTCTTCCACAATTTGGGCGAGATGAGGTAAATATTGCATTGAAGAAGAATTTAGGGAAGAACGTGACTTGACTTCAATAATTGCGGCTTCATTTCCTCGGCGTACCACTAAATCAGGGCGATAGTTATAGTTTTTAAGAAAGTCAGGTAAATTTTCCACACTTGGCTGAATTAAAACTTCATACCCTTGATGGCGGTACTGCTCTGCTATTTTTAGTAATTCCTCTCGTTCTACATTTGCAATTGAAGTTGTCATGAGATAATTACCTCTTGATCGGGAGCATCAGCTACGAGAATATGCAGGAATTCATTTCCGCGAGCAAAGCCTTCTGCTAAGGTCGGGGTCATGTGTTCTACTTTAAAGTTACCTGATAGATCTCTTTTCCTAACCACAACATCAGTTACTTGCTTATCATCGACGTAGGCTAATCCAATGAGCGAATCTTGAATGGGCTTAACAATATTATCCACATCCATGCCAACAATGTCATAAAAATAAGTAATTTGTAGCATAATCAGCCCGATTGCAGTTTTTTGTTCTGGCAACCAGTATCGCTCAGCTTCTTGTCGTACTATTCTTTTCCATTCTTTAAGACGCTCTTTTCTGCGAGTTTGTTGTGATACTGGCGGTCCATCTACGATAAACTCAAATTGAATCAATACATTTTTAGGTAAAAGATCATGAATTATTTTATCCTTTAATTAGCTACACTGCGATGGCTTCGCCAGTTCCAGCAGTAACATCGCGCTCCTGGTTAAAATACCAATTAACGATCATGGTTAAGGAAGAACAATGGCGCAGCAGTGGCAAT
>JAHEOB010000254.1 GCA_018610095.1 Halothece sp. MAG | reverse complement strand
CGTACGCTCCCCATTAACGTGTGAAGCAGCGCGATCGGTTTGTCAGCATTGTTATGGCTGGAGTTTAGCTCATGGTCGTCAAGTGGATAAAGGAGAAGCAGTGGGCATTATTGCTGCTCAATCCATTGGTGAACCGGGCACTCAGTTAACCATGCGTACCTTCCACCCAGGCGGTGCGTTTACAGGTGATATTGCCCAGCAAGTCACTGCCCCCGGACAAGGAAAACTTAGCATTCCCAAGAAACTGCGAACCCGCAAAATTCGGACCCGTCATGGGGAAGAACGGGAACAAGTGGAAGTGGCAGGAGACATTTCCATTGAATTTAATGATGGCTCCCAACAAACCATATCGGTGACTCCCGGTTCCATCCTGATGGCAGACAATGGGGAAACCGTTCAACCGGGACAATTAATTGTGGAAATTGCTACCCCGAAAAAACATTCCACGGAAAAAGCGACCAAAGATGTTTCCTCTGATGTCGCAGGGGAAGTGCTATTCCAAGATTTAATTCCTGAAGAAAAAACGGACCGACAAGGCAACATTACTCGCACTGCCCAACGCGGGGGCTTATTATGGGTCCTTGCAGGAGATGTTTATAATTTACTTCCTGGGGCGGAACCAAGTGTCAACAATGGTTCTTCCGTGCAACCAGGGGATATTCTTGCGGAAACCAAACTAATTACCCATAAAGGGGGTGTGGTTCGTCTTGAAACTGGCAAACGAGAAATTGAAATTATCACTGCCTCCGTGCAACTGGATCAAGCACTGGTTCGCCGGTCTAGTACGGGGTCAACGGAACAGTATGTCATTCATACCGCCAATAATCAACGCTTTGCCTTAAAAGCTGCTCCAGGCAGTAAAGTGCAACATGGTGATGTCATCGCGGAATTAATGGATGACACTTATCATACTGACACCGGAGGCTTAATTAAATATGCCGGCGTTGAAGTGGAAAAACGCGGGAAAGCCAAACATGGTTACGAAGTGACTAAAGGGGGAACCCTGCTCTGGATTCCCGAAGAATGTCATGAAATCAACAAAGACATTTCCCTGTTGATGGTAGAAGACGGGGAATATGTCGAAGCAGGGGCTGAAATTGTCAAAGATATGTACTGTCAATCTTCTGGTGTGGTGGAAATTGTCCAGAAGAATGATATTCTGCGAGAAATTATTATTAAATCCGGCGAAATTCACCTCAGCGATGACAAACCCACCTGCGGTGTGGATCAACTGGTTCATCCTGGGGAAGAAATTGCCCCTGGTTTAACGGCGCAGAGCCTGCGCTATGTGCAGTATGTTGAGACCCCTGAAGGAAATGCCATCCTTTTGCGTCCTGTCGTAGAATATAATATTCCCGACGAACCTGATATTCCTTCGCAAACCTCCATTAATGAGTCAGGGGATATTCAAATTGAACTCAAAGCATCCCAACGACTCTTTTATAAAGATGGGGAACGAGTCAAATCAGTGAATGGGTTGGAATTAGTCCGAACCCAATTGGTGTTAAATATTAATGATACTGAGACCCCACAGGATCAAGAAGCAGCCCCAGTCAGTGTCGATATTGAATTAATTGAAAAAGAAGAGGAAGCTGATACTTATTCCCTACAGATGGTTATTCTGGAATCTTTAGCCATCCGTCGGGAAAATGATACAGAATCCTTTAGTGGTCGTCCCAAAACCAGCATTTTAGTTGAGAATGGGCAAGAAATTCCCCCAGGAGAAGTGGTTGCCCGTACGGAAATTCGATGTCAAGAAGCAGGAGAAGTTCGCGGGATTCGAGAAGGTTTAGAAGCTATTCGACGGATTTTAGTGGTACGAGAAATTGATCTCACTCGGATTCCCATTACGGAAAAACCCGAAGTCGAAGTGGGTGATTTAGTCGTTGCTAATACGAAAGTTGCAGGGGATGTGGTTGCCCCTGAATCAGGGCAAGTAGTCGAGGTAACCGAAGATACCATTGTCCTTCGCAATGCTCGCCCTTACCGTGTTTCCTATGGAGCAGTGCTTCACGTGGAAAATGGCAGCTTAGTGCAACGAGGGGATAATTTAGTCCTATTAATTTATGAACGGGCCAAAACAGGAGATATTATTCAGGGCTTGCCTCGAATTGAAGAACTGTTAGAAGCTCGGAAACCTCGGGAAGGAACGGTTTTAGCTCGTCGTTCCGGAACCGCTCAGGTAGAATATAAAGATGATGAAACCGTCGATGTCAAAATTATTGAATCCGATGGGGTGATTACTGACTATCCCATTAATGCTGGACAAAGTATGCTCATTAGTGATGGACAATGGGTTGAAGCTGGCAGTGCCCTAACAGAAGGATCAGCCAATCCCCATGAAATCCTCGAAATCTTCTTTGATTCTTACTTAGAAGAAAAAGGGATGTATGAGGCAGCCATGCAAAGTTTACAAAAAGTTCAGCAATTCTTAGTAGATGAAGTGCAAGGAGTTTATCAATCTCAGGGCATTGATATTTCCGATAAACATATTGAAATCATTGTCCGCCAGATGACCTCCAAGGTAAAAGTAGAAGACGGTGGTGATACTATCCGTTTACCTGGGGAATTGGCAGAATTGCGAGATGTCCACAAGGATAATGAGACCATGTCCATTATTGGGGGTGCCCCTGTTGAGTACAAACCCACTTTATTAGGAATTACCAAAGCCTCTCTCAATACCGATAGCTTCATTAGTGCTGCTAGTTTCCAAGAAACAACTCGTGTATTGACAGAAGCTGCCATTGAAGGAAAATCGGATTGGTTACGAGGCTTGAAAGAAAATGTCATTATTGGACGGTTAATTCCTGCTGGAACTGGCTTTAGCGTTCATGAAGAATCTTTAGGACGCTCTGTCATTGAAGAGGAATCTGAACCAAGCGGTCAAAGTAGTGTTTATCCCATGCCTGCGGAAACGACTGAAATTGAAAGTAATGGGGATTTGGTTGATGATCAAACCGCCCGTAATTACCAGTTATCAGATAATGGGTTCTCTGATGTCGTAGATGATGATGGCATTCAGCCAGATGATGATAATTAACTTTAGCAAAACCTAAATTAATTGATTAAGGCGGAGCCTATTAATGATTGGCTCCGCTTTTTTCGCGATCGCTGCTGCTGTTGTCGAAATCGTAATGAGTCAAGTTGCTTGTTGTTGAGAGGACCCTTGAACACTGGCTTCAATCGCATCTAACGTTTTGAGTACCAAGCGTTTTGCTTGTAATTGCCATCCCCAACTTTGAATCCGATAGGCTACAAAAAAGCCAATGAAACTAATAACAAAATCAATGGCTTGTTCGGAGGCAATTCCTAATAAAAGTCCTAATCCACCAATGCCCCAAAAGGGAAGGGCAATCGTTTGACGATTTTCTTCTACTAGCTTGGCGAAAAAGTGCTTGGGCATCTCTGATGCAATTTGTTTGCGAATCCCCTTTTGTTCTGGATAAGGCACTACCAAACTAAAGGTTTGGCGTAGTCTTTCAATTTTACGGGCTTCCGTGCTATATTCGGTTAGTTCGTTTTGAGCTTTCCAGATCAGTTTTTCTGCTTGATTCATAACAACAGCGCGATCGCGTTTGACACCAATTAAACTATTATTTCATATCTGCTTACATTTCCCAACATCCCTAGGTGATAAAGTTAGCGCAGATATGGCGATCCGAACTTACTGAATGGTTAAGTTTTCCAGATTTCTAGTCATTGTTCTAACTCCGGATCATAAGTAGAAGCCACATGTAACTCTTTCAACTGTTGTTCATCCACCACACTTGGAGCTTGAGTTAACAAGCAACTGGCTTGCTGCGTTTTTGGAAAGGCAATGACATCCCGAAT
>JAHEOB010000253.1 GCA_018610095.1 Halothece sp. MAG | reverse complement strand
TGGATTCATTGTTTTTCCTCCGTTTCTGTTTGTTCAGTCTCTTCGCTTTGATGGGAATTTTGGTGAACTTTTCCAGAAAGGGTAATTCCCAAGGTTTCCTCTGATTGATCTAAAAACTTACGGATCATTTCTGGATAGGCATTGGAGAGGGAGGCAAGGGCTTTGCCGTCGCCATTATCAATAACGCTAATTTCTCCTAAATGCAAGCGATGGGGAACTTTGGCTGCTTGTTCTAAAATCATCTCCATCTGTTGCACTAAGAATAACTCAGAAGCATCCACTCCAGTGTCTTGCCAAACTTGCGCTAACATTTCATTGACTTGCGCTGATGCTTTGTTATTTTCGGCAACGGTTGCCGCTTTTCCTTTTGCTTGTAATTCGTTAGCCCGTCGTTGCGCTTGAGCAGGTAATACTTCATCCACTTCTAGGCGCGCTTGTTCTAGTTCAGAACGAGCAGATTGTAATTCTTGTTGGGCACGTGCTTTGGCTTCTTCCGCAGCAGCAGTGGTTCGTTCTTCTTCGACTTTTGCTTCTTTGTTTGCTTCGGCTTTAATTCGTTGTAACTCGTTTTGTTTTTCTTCAGTTGCTGTTGCTGTTTCCGTTTGGGCAACTTCTGCTTTCCGATTACAGTCGGCTTCCACTTGATCCGCTTCTGCTGCTGCATTGGATTCGGCAATTTCCGCATCCCGAACGACGGTGGCAATTTGTCGTCGCCCAATGGAGTCAAGATAATTCACATCATCAGAGACGCTTTGAATTTTGAGCGTGTCCAGTTGTAACCCTAATTTGGCTAAGTCGGAACTGACATCATTGGAAATCCGTTCTGCAAATTGTAGGCGATCTTCATTGAGTTGTTCTGGGGTTAGGGTTGCCACCACCCCTCGTAAATTTCCTTCTAAGGTTTCCCTTGCAACACGGGAAAGTTCATCATAACCATGCTCTGAAAATCGTTCAATAGCATTTCCCACTACTTTCGGATCACGAGAAATCTTAACATTCGCAATCGCTTGAATATTGAGGGGCGTTCCTCCTTTGGCATAAGCATTGCTTACTTCAATGGGAACCGGCATGACGGTTAAATCCATTTCTTTAACACTCTCTTTAATGGGAATCCGAAGAGTCCATCCGTAGTAAATGACTTTACGGCCTAATTTTTGTCCATCTTCCCCCTTAGACTTGCGACCCGAAATAATTAGAATTTTATTAGGATCACAAATCTGAATGAAGGTATTAATAGCTCCTAAAATAATCAAAGCAACAAAAATAATAACAAAAACCCAAGTTCCTCCCATTAACTGGAGTTGAAGATTATTATTTTGACCGAAAAATAGCGAAGAAGGTACTTCTACAGTTTCAGTTCGAGTGTCTGCGTCTTTTTGCTGACTCATTTTTATAAACTCCACTTACGTTCGTCTTCATCTTTAAGTTCGTCTGCGGAAATAACCCAAACTTTGTTGTCATAAAGAGAAACAACCAACACTTCATCTCCTTGTTGGAATTGTGTTTCTTCTTCTGTCATGGCAGAAAAACCAATCGTGGACCCTTTAACGGGAAGTTGAACTTTTCCCCGACTATTTTTGTCAAATGGAATTTCTACTTGACCCACGACACCGACGAAATCCTCAGTTTGAGTCAAACTATTGGTGTAGTTACCTCCTAGTACCCGCAACAACCCAGCCATTGCAGTACCAATTGCCAATCCAACTGCGATCGCGGTTAGGCTAATGACACCTTGCCCTAAATCGGGTGCTAGTAAGGTTAACGCTAACCCTGTTAAGCCAAAAAAACAAACACCAAAGGTCCAAAACTTAAAACTTAAAAATGGTAGCCAGAGTTTCTTCTGACGAGTCGATTGATTGTATTTTTTTTGTTTTTTTCCTGCATGAGTGCCGAAATCAACATCATCAACTTCGGCATCAGCATCGGCATCGGCATCCATATCAACATCAGCATCGGCATCGGTATCAAAATCGAATCCTTCAAAACCACCCGATACCGATAACAGAACAAATATGCCACCAATTATGGAACAGGCTAGATAAATTTCAAGCATTAGTTGTTAACCAAAACACAGGTTAAGACTGATTTTCAGTTGTTCTCCTTATGACTACGTATGCCCTCACTATAAAGAAATAATTCTCAAACAGCAAGGAAATTGTTTCAATACTTAAATGACAGTGTGAATGTTATTTACATAACAGATTGAAAGAAGTGATAGGATAGGATGCTAATTAACTTTTAAGGAAATACTCAACTCACTGTGGAGAACATTGATGTCAAAGACAAAATGGATTTCGATTGTCGTTCTGCTGATACTGGCAGCAGTTGGAGGAAGTTATCTTTACTTACGCTTCTTGGCTGGCAAACGCTTAACTGTCAAAACAGGAGCGGAATTAGTTCCAGAAGATGCAGAAATGATGGCTTTTGTCTCCAGTGATTCTAACGACTGGTCACAATTACAAGCGTATGGAACACCAGAACTTCGTGATATCTTACAATCGAAGTGGGAACAACAAAAATCAAAATTATTTGAGCAGGAATCAGCCGATTCTGGGATCAATTATCAAGAAGATATTGCTCCTTGGTTGGGAAATGTCGCGATCGCGTCTTTTTCCACTTTTGATGAGGACACAGATGAGGACACAAAACAACAGAATCAATCAGAGAATTTTCTCGCGATCGCGGGCATCAAAAATCCTATCAAGGCTTGGCAATTTCGGAATTCGCTGGATCAAAATCAAACCACTATTAAAAGCACAAAAGACTATGAAGGGGTTACTATTACCACCTTTGAAACCCAAAATGGTGAGCTTTATCGATCTGCCCGAGTCAATGGTTACTTATTAGTTTCTTCAAAACAAACGGTTATTGAAAACACCATTGATACTGCTAAAAAAGGAGAATCATCCTTTGCTAGCCAAATGGATTTACAAGAATTAAATCTCAATAATCCTGTTGCCTCATTTTATCTTTCTGATAAGGCGCTAAAGGTTCCCGAACAAGCTCAAACCCAAGGCACTCCCGAAAACCTCGAAAAACAACTTGATCAAATTCCTATCCAATCCATGGCAATGGGCATTGATTTGAAACAGGAAGGGGTGCATTTACAGACGAGGGCGCAAGTTAATTCTAAACAGGAGTTTTTAAGTTTTGAACCCAGTCCCAATAAATTATTAAGGCGATTGCCAGATGATACCATAGCCTTAATTAATGGTAACGATTTAAATGCTATTTGGTCACAAATTAAAGCCCGCAGTGAAGAAAATGAATCCTTAAAACAGGGCATCGAAAGTTTAGAAGAAACGGTACCCATTGATCTCGATGAAGAAGGATTTGGTTGGATGGATGGTGAATACGCGATCGCGGTATTTCCCACTGAAAAAGCCCTTTTTCCGGGAGTTGCCATCGGTGGAGCCATTTTTATTGAATCAACTCAACGTGAAAGGGGAGAAGAATTGCTAACAACTCTAGGGGAAATGAGTCAAGGAATGGGTGAGGTTACTTCCCGAGAAACAACGATCAATAATACTGATGTTACGGTTTGGGAACTACAGCAACTGCCCCAACCAGTTGTAAGTCATGGTTGGCTAGAAAATGACTTATTACTGCTAACTATTGCCAGTCCATTTAATTCGATGACAGAGATTAATCAGGAAAGTTCTTTACAAGTCAGTGACAAATTTAGCGCGATCGAGCAAGTTTTTCCAAACGAAAACTTCGGTTACTTTTATTTTGATATGAAACAAGCTATGACACAATTAGAGAATTCACCGCAAAATCCCCTGAAAAACACTCCACCAGAAGCAAAAGCCATCATGGAATCGATTCGTCAAGTGGGAGTAACGACTTCTCAACCTGATACGAATACCCCACAAATGGATGTTTTTATTTCCCTTGAATCCCGTGGAACCCAATAGACAATCATTATTAGTTATAATTACTTACGCTTTGGCTTACGGTAAATTGAACGTAAGCCAATTGAGGTTTTTTGTACGGTTATCTCTAATTAAATTATACGGATTTCCCGCCACGAAATTCTAATATAACCCTTTACAATTTAAGTGCAGTAGGTGTTGGAAGGAGGTCGAAACAACAATGACTACGATTTCCTTAACCAACCGCTCCAACAACTTCAATAACAACTTTAATAACAATTTCAATTGGAAAACTTATCTAAAAAAAATCTTTTTATCTCGCAACTGGTTAAAGCTTGCTGAAGTTAGATTGATGAGTTGGACTGCTTATAGCAATTATTTTAATAGCAATCAAAATCAAATAGCTGCTAATTAAACATTTTTTATATATAGTAATAAGGATACATGCTCAAAACAGCTTAACAAGAAAACGCTTATCGCCTTCAAAATGGTTAACCAATACTGATTGCTATAGCACTACTGATTAAGGTTAGGATATTTTGCTACTGCTAGTAATGCTACTATCTTAGTTGTTTACAGTTACCAATGTCCTAACCTTTTTTTGTAATGTTGATCTAAGCTACGGGATGATGTAGCAACCTTCGTTTTCTCAATGGGCTCTAGGGCTAATTCTAGTCAATTACAAACTTGTTATTTATTATGCTTTGCTGGAATTGCAGAAGTTGTCAAAGAGGAATTTCAATTTCACAAGATTAAAGGAAACTTTATTGATCAACGACACTTAAAGAATCATGATCTACTGGTTTGGAAGGGGGAGGCTGATGAAATTTCAAAATTTCAAAGCTTAAGAACAGTTGAAGACATTTTCTATGCTGTGAATGACACGCCGTTTCCATTAAAGCGTGTCAGCCAGTTAAAACATCATCCTCAACTGAATCCTAAAACCATCCAAAAAGCAGTTTTTCAAGCTATTAATCTCAAAAATACAGTTTTTGGGAAACGAGCTAATAAAAAATCAATTAATTTTACCACGTTTGTCAAGCAAGATATTGATCACGGTTCTGCAAGAAAGGGGGTAGCTAACTATCTCAATCAGTTATTGGCATCCGCCTTCCCCAAGTGGAAAGCGAACGATCCTGCTGATATTGAATGCTGGGGATTTTGGGTGAACCATTTATTGTTTGCTGGCATTAGAATCACTCCCGCCCATTTCCGTTCTCGCACCTATCGCAAAGAAGAACGTCAAGGCTCATTACGACCCACGATCGCGGCTGCTATGGCAATATTGTCCCAGCCCCATCCCCATGATGAAGTCTTAGATCCCATGTGTGGCACTGGAACGATTTTAATTGAGAGAGGATATCTGGCTCCCTATATTGGTTTGCAAGGATACGATTGGGATCAACAGGCGGTTCGTTTAGCCCGGAACAATGTTGACAGAACCAAACTAGCCAAGATCGATATTCATTATGGCGATGCCAGAAATTTGCCGATCAAAGAGCAACATTTCAACTGCATTTTATCAAATCTTCCATTTGGAGAAACCTATGGCAGCAGCAAAACCAATTTCGAGCTTTATCAAAACTGTCTTTACCAGTGGTCTCAATTAATTTCATCCCATGGAAAGGCAGTTCTGCTAACTTCTAATATAAAAAACTTCTATCAAGCCCAAAAACAAATGTGCCATTATTGGTACATCAAAAGAAAATTGCGATTTAAGGTATTAGGAATTTGGGCGAGTTGCTTTGTCCTATCTCGACGCTAGATTGTTGAGGATTCCGACTCAGTTTCAGCCTCTGGCGATTGAGCCGTTTCACTTGCTTGACGCTTATGGGGGAGAGGCTTTTGCCATCGTGCATAAAGCAATACTAGCGTTACTAATAAATAACCAACAGCCCAACGGGTTCCGGTTCCCCAACCGAGGTTAATAACTGTATTCGCAACTTCCCAATTATAACTGTGAATTAATCCGAACCAAGCTAATAAGGCTGCTATCAATGACCAAATTGCAGCTTTACCGAATTCACCTTCGACAATATAAACCACCAT
>JAHEOB010000252.1 GCA_018610095.1 Halothece sp. MAG | reverse complement strand
TGGGATGTAAGGTTTCTGTTGATTCTGATACTTCGGGAAAGGAATTAGCACTCATAACAGTTAACACTCATGATTAACAGGGGAACTGTAATCAGAATATCTTACTTATCCAAGCTTTTAGCTATAGAAAACATATTTCGTAGATTTTA
Organism: Halothece sp. MAG; assembly: GCA_018610095.1. GTDB lineage: Bacteria > Cyanobacteriota > Cyanobacteriia > Cyanobacteriales > Rubidibacteraceae > Halothece. The sequence goes on along the minus strand of JAHEOB010000252.1, from coordinate 10,200 downwards.
AATGATTATAGTTGAGACAGTTTCACTAAGCAATGATCACCATCAAATTTATTGGCATTTTGGCATTTCAATCAAGTTAATTTTCAATGTCAAACATGAAATAAAAATCATCCCAGTATGATTGCTTAATATTAGAGCATGAAAATTTTGCAAATTATTTATATTTGTAAAGAAAAATAAATTGAAAACGATTTCTCTTAATGATTCTAGTAAGGATTGAATGAAGACACAGCAACACTTCAACGGGATCAACAAAAAAAATATAGGAATGAAGAATTAAGGTATTGCAATTAAGATCAAAAATATACGGTATTCAACAAAAAGCCATGAGAACAACTAATAAACTCCCTTCGGTTTGTAAATACTGCCGTCACTACTCTCACCAAGGACGGAGAGAAGGATTTTGTCAAAAATTAAGTGCTCCTGTTGGAGGAAATTGGCACGCCTGTTCTTTGGCTAAGTCGCCCTTTTTACCTACTTGGGAAACGCTAGAAACGCTTCCGCTATTGGAAAGTTCTTCTTTAGAGACAGTTCAACCAATTCCACAAACAAGTTCTTACTCAGAGGTAACAGTTGAAGTTACATTCGAGGAATCACAAAGATCACAAACGCTGGTTAATAACTAATTTGAAATAATCTGTTTTAATGATTATCCTTTATAACATCATCATCAAAATAAGAGGAGGGCTGATTGGCATAACTAATAGTCCTTCTTCTTTTTTAGCGAGTTGACTCGATTCTGTTAAATTCAGATTACGTAACTTCTGAAACTGTTTGATTGACCGCGATCGCGCGTTGGAGTAAATAACCTGTTCCTCGTTCGGTAATAATTAATTCTGGATTTTTGGGATCGGTTTCAATTTTGCTGCGTAGCCGAGACACATGAACATCAACCACTCGTAAATCGCCATGACGCTGTGGGGCATATCCCCAAATCTGCTTTAAAATCTCAGTTCGGGAGATAGACTCCCCGGAATGAGTGGCTAATAATTCCAACAAGTTATACTCTTTGCCCGTGAGGCGTACTAATTCATTGTTTAAATAGACACGACGTTTATTAGTATCTATCTGTAACTCTCCCACTTGGATAATGCCTGAATCAGGAACAGTCACGTGGTTATGTTTTTTGAGACGTCGTAAGACTGTGCTAATTCTAGCTTCTAATTCTTTGGGAGAAAAGGGTTTTACTAAATAATCATCTGCACCAATTTGTAATCCCGTAATGCGATCCGCAACATCGCCTAATGCGGTTAACATAATAATTGGAACATCTGAGTATTTTCTTAACTCTTGGCAAGTATAGTAACCATCCCCATTCGGCATCATGACGTCTAAAACCACTAAATCGGGGGTTTCTCTAGCAAAGACTTCAAGACACTGTTCTCCATTACAGGCACTAACCACGTCATACCCCACCATAGAAAGGCGCGTTTGTAAAATTCTACGAACAGCTGGTTCATCATCGACCACTAGAATTTTTTCTGTGTGGTTCACCACGCTTAACACTCCTTGCCGAATTGCTTAAATGCTACGATTGTTTTTTTTATTGGTTGGCTAACTATTTTTGTTTGAAATGGGATTAAATCAATTAAAAGGATGATGATTCTTCACAACATGACAATTATTAGTTGAGATTCAATTAGCAATCATGTAACCGGTTATGCATAAAATCGTTATTCTGTCAATAGATTTTTCGTAAACAATTATTTCAGTTTTTATAGTAATGATAACATGAGGTTTCTAGATTGTCTTTATTGCAAAAACCGAATTTTTACGATAAAGAATTATTTATTGAAAAGATTTTGTTTTATCACTCCTATTGATGATGAGTTGGCTATCTCCTTAAACTTGAGTTGAGTTTTAATGGATTGCAGTGGCTGACATTAATTATGATCTTTGCAAGGAACATTATTATTGATTTTTATCGGACACTCTAACCCAACAGGGGCGTTCATTGCTGGTAACGAGAGCCCTGACTCACTAACATGGAATCATCCCTACCTCAGTTAAAATTAGCTTAAAACCGTCAATACAGGCAATCATTTAGGAATGGGAAGCAATCAGCAATCATTGTTAGGATTCGTCAATATTGATAAACCTGTTCATCTTACTTCCCACGACTGTGTCGCTAAAATTCGCCGTTTGACAAAAATAAAACGAGTGGGTCACGCTGGAACATTAGATCCAGCAGCGACTGGTGTCTTGCCCATTGCTGTTGGTAAAGCGACTCGCCTATTACAGTTTCTCCCCAATACCAAAGCCTACACTGCAACCATTCGCTTTGGTTGGCGTACTACCAGCGATGATTTAGAAGGAGAAATTATTGATCAAACGCCAGTGCCAACTTTAACCTTAGAAATGGTTAAACCCCATATTTCACAATTGATTGGGAACATTCAGCAAATTCCTCCCCTTTATAGTGCCATTCAAAAAGGTGGGAAACGGTTATACGAATTAGCCCGCAAAGGGGAAGCAGTTGATGTGCCACCGCGAGAGGTGGTAGTAAATCATATTGAGGTTTTAGCATGGCAAGGTGGGGAGTTTCCTGAACTAACCGTGAACATTCGCTGTCAAGGGGGAACCTATATTCGTTCAATTGCCCGTGATTTAGGGGAAGCTGTACAAACAGGGGCAACCCTTGCTGGATTACGACGTACCGAAAGTAGTGGTTTTGTTTTGCAAGATGCCCTTGATTTATCCACATTGGAAACCCAATTAAAGCAAGGAGAATTTACGCCACTGCCGCCTGATTATCCTTTAAGCCATTTGCAGAGAGTGGTATTATCAATGCAACAAGCGAAACGATGGTCTCAGGGACAGTTAATTGTATTGCCTGAAAAGATTAGCCAAGGAAATTTTGTGCGCGTTTATAAAGAAAACGATTTCTTGTGTGGCATTGGTGAAGTTGTTCCACCTCAAAAACTTAAGCCCAAAATTGTTCTGAAATAATGCTTCGTGGCAGATAGGGTTTCTTAGTTAGTTTAGTAAACAAAAAGTTGGTGGATGTTATTGGTTATTTGGTCATTAATTAAGAATTATCTGGCGAGAGTGATGATTGCTGTTAAGTAGGGTGATTTGGAAATATGGTACAAGAAAAACAACGTAATGTGCCTTCAGTTAATCCCAATATAAGTTGGTTTCAAAAAATTACTGCGACAACGCCTCGTTGGTTACTGATTTTATTGATATTTCCGTTAATTGTTTTAAATGGCTGGTTATTGTTAGGGGTTATTGATTATTTTTACCAGTTAATTACAACGTTTTTGGCTGCTACTTTATTGGCTTTTTTATTAAGTTATCCGACACAAGGTTTGCAAAAATTAAATCTGCCACGCACTTATGCGGTTTTAATTGTATTTGTTGCTGCTGTTACAGTTTTTAGTGTGGTTGCTTTATTAAGTTTTCCCTTATTAGTTGAACAATTTGAAACCCTCCGCGATCGCGTTCCCATTTGGGCGGAATCAGCAGAAGTTCAGTTAGAACAATTAGCAAAGATCGTCGAAATTGATATTAGTGATTGGGGTCAGGATTTTGAACAAAGTCTCCAAAACCAACTGCAATCATTTGTGATTGGCTTGCCGAATTTAGCATTGGGAACCATTGGAAATTTATTTCAGGTTTTATTTATTCTAATTTTAACGGTTTTTTTGAGTATCTTTTATCAAGGTTTTTTAGCCAATACTGTGGAAAAATGGTTTCCGGAAACGGCGCCTCAAGTGCTGCGATCACTACGTCGAAATTTTAATAGTTATATCATTAATCAATTTACTCTAGCAGTATCGCTAACGGCGGTAATGATACCCACGTTTTGGGCGTTACAAGTTCCTTTGTATTTATTATTTGGGCTAGCCATTGGCATTATGGGAGTCATTCCATTTGGCGCAATTATTACCATTTTTATTGTCGGATTGCTGCTGAGTCTCAAAAGTATTTGGCTGGGATTAAAAGTGTTAACGGTTGCCCTGATTATTGATCAAATTATTGAAAATTCCATTACCCCGCGTTTATTAGGAACGTTAACCGGATTAAATCCCATTGTGGTACTGTTTTCGTTAATGGTTGGGGTAAAACTCTCTGGTTATTTAGGCGTTTTAATTGCTGTTCCCATCGCTGCTACGATTAAAAGTACTGTAAGATTGTTGTCACAAAAACAAGTTCTTTAACATGGAAATCGCAATCACTGGCGGGACGGGCTTTATTGGCACTCGGTTAGTGCAGACACTTGCCCAAGGGGAAGATCAAATAACCGTTTTTACTCGCAATCAACAACGAGGGGAACAAGTGTTTCCTCCCTCAAGGTATCGCAATGTGGAAATTGTTCCCTATAATCCCTTAGAAGGTGGGGCCTGGCAAGATAAAATCGCCAATGCCCAAGCGATTGTCAATCTGGCAGGGGCTGGCATCGCTGATGAAAAATGGACCCCGCAACGAAAACAAGAAATTCTCGATTCGCGGGTAAAAACCACTCAATCCATTGCTGAGGCGATTAAAAGTGTCTCCAATAAACCGCAAGTTTTAGTCAATGCGTCTGCGGTAGGCTACTATGGTACCAGTGAAACGGCAACGTTTGATGAAACTAGTGAACCGGGAAATGACTTTTTAGCCTCGGTTTGCCAACGTTGGGAAGCAGCTGCCAAGCAAGTGGAAGGAACGGGGACACGCTTAGTAATTTTACGGTTTGGTATTGTATTAGGGAATGGCGGCGCGATCGCGAAGATGTTAACGCCCTTTCAATTCTTTGCAGGAGGACCGCTAGGCAGTGGCAAGCAGTGGTTTTCGTGGATTCATATTGATGATCTGGTAGCTTTAATCCAACAAGCGATTAATCATGGTGAGTATCAAGGGGTTTATAATGCTACTACCCCGAACCCAGTCCGTATGTCAGAATTGTGTAATACCTTGGGTGAAGTCATGAATCGTCCTTCATGGCTGCCGGTTCCTGATTTTGCCTTAAAATTACTGTTGGGAGAAGCAGCCCAAACCGTATTGGAAGGACAAAAAGTGCTTCCCAAACGAACTCAACAACAAGGGTTTGATTATCAATATCCCACTGTCAAACCTGCCCTTGCTGAGATTATTCAACACTAAGATATGGCAGAATTTTAGCAGTATAGAGCAGAGCAACGAAACCATGACTGAGACAACCCTGCCAAGCCAATACGATCCGTTTACCACCGAAGCCAAGTGGCAACAATTTTGGGAAGAGAAACAATTTTTTAAAGCTGATCCCGAAAAAGGCGGAAAACCGTTTTGCATTGTCATTCCTCCGCCGAATGTGACAGGGAATTTACACATGGGTCATGCCTTCAATACGGCATTGATTGATGTATTAGTCCGATATTATCGGATGCGTGGGGATAACACGCTCTGTTTGCCGGGAACCGATCACGCCAGTATTGCTGTCCAATCCATTATTGATAAACAACTACACCAAGAAGGATTAAGTCGTTTTGAAATTGGGCGAGAAAAGTTTTTAGAACGGGCTTGGCAGTGGAAAGAACAGTCGGGTGGCGAGATTATTAATCAATTGAAGCGACTGGGGTTGTCTGCGGATTGGTCGCGGGAACGCTTTACCATGGATGAAGGCTTATCCGCTGCTGTGCGCACTGCCTTTATTAAACTCTATGAACAAGGCTTGATTTATCGCGGGAAGTACATGGTGAATTGGTGCCCTGCCTCCCGTTCTGCCATTTCTGATTTAGAGGTGGAAAATAAAGAAGTTCAGGGGAATTTGTGGCAGTTCCGTTATCCATTGGTGGATGGCGATGGCGCGATCGAGGTCGCTACCACTCGTCCAGAAACGATGTTAGGGGATACGGCAGTAGCGGTTAATCCCAATGATGAACGCTACCAAGATTGGATTGGGAAAACAGTGAAACTGCCCTTAATTGAACGAGAAATTCCCGTGATTTCTGATGAAACCGTCGATTCTTCTTTTGGAACCGGTTGTGTCAAAATTACGCCTGCCCACGATTTTAATGACTTTGCCATGGGGGAACGCCACAATCTCCCCTTTATTACGGTTATGAATCAAGATGGCACCATTAATGACAATGGTGGGGAATTTGTAGGGCAAGATCGGTTTGAGGCACGGCAAAATATTGTCAAGCGCTTAGAAGAACAAGGGTTATTAGTCAAAGTTGAAGATTATCCGTTGACGGTTCCCTACAGCGATCGCGGTAAAGTTCCCATTGAACCGTTAATTTCCACGCAATGGTTTGTCAAGATTGGTCCCTTAGCGCAAAAAGCCCTAGATTGTCTGGATCAAGAAAATTCTCCCTATTTTGTGCCCCAACGGTGGAAGAAAGTTTATCGGGATTGGTTAGTCAATCTCAAAGACTGGTGTATTTCCCGACAATTGTGGTGGGGACACCAAATTCCGGCTTGGTATGTCATTAGCGAAACCAATGGGGAATTAACTGATGAAACGCCCTACATTGTGGCGGATAATGATGAACAGGCACGGGAAAAAGCGGTTGCCCAATACGGGGAAAATATTCAATTGCAACGGGATGATGATGCCTTAGATACGTGGTTCTCCTCAGGATTATGGCCCTTTTCTACTTTAGGATGGCCGGAAAATACCCAAGATTTAGAAACCTACTTTCCTAATACCACCCTTGTGACGGGATTTGACATTATCTTTTTCTGGGTGGCAAGAATGACCATGATGGGGGGACATTTTCTAGGGGAAATGCCATTTCGAGATGTGTATATTCACGGCTTAGTGCGCGATGAAAATGGTAAAAAGATGTCGAAATCGGCGGGAAATGGCATCGATCCCCTACTACTGATTAATAAATATGGCAGTGATGCCCTCCGTTATACCTTAGTTCGCGAAGTAACTGGTGCCGGACAAGATATTAGCTTACAGTATAACCGCGAAACCGATGAATCTAGTTCCGTGGAAGCTTCCCGAAATTTTGGGAATAAATTGTGGAATGCTTCCCGGTTTGTCTTTATGAATCTTGATGGGAAAACTCCAGAAGATTTAGGAACGCCCGATCTAGAAAACTTAACCGACAGCGATCGCTGGATTCTTTCTCGTTTTAATCAAATTGTGAAGCAAACCCGTCATTATATTGAAACCTACGGATTGGGAGAAGCTGCCCAAACCTTATACGACTTTATTTGGGGAGACTTCTGTGACTGGTATATTGAACTTGTCAAATCTCGTCTCTATGACGATCAACATCCCCAATCTCGTCTAGTCGCGCAACAAACCTTGGCGTATGTGTTAGAAGGGACTTTAAAACTTCTCCATCCCTTTATGCCCTTTATTACGGAAGAAATTTGGCATACTCTCACCAAACGTTCGGAAGAAACCCTTGCACTACAACCCTATCCCCAAGTTGATGAATTAATTTCCCCGCCAGTAACGCCATCGCAACAAAAACGTTCCATCTGGCAAAAGCTACCCTTCAAGGTACCATCGCTATCAATCGATCAATCTGTGATTAAGGGCGTTGGAATTGCCGTTGCTGCCTTTGTAGGATTGAACTTCATCTTTGCCTTTATTCTGACGTTAGAACAGTTCCCTGTTATTTCCAGTGTTTTAGAATTAGTCGGCATTGGTTACACGGGTTGGTTTATTTATCGCTATTTGGTGACACAGCCCAAACGGCAAGAGTTACAACAAATTTGGGCAGCGAAAAAAGCAGAATTAATTGGAAGCAGTAGTAGTTCTCAGCCTAGCCGTAATTCCTTAATTAATCCCGAACTAGAAAAAGAATTTGAATTAATATTTGGTACAATCCGCACCATCCGTAATTTACGCGCAGAAGCAGACATTAAACCTGGCACTAAAGTTAATGCCATTTTACAAAGTGAAAGCCAACAAGAACGAGATATTCTCAGCAAAGGGCAAACTTATATCTGTGACTTAGCCAAAGTGGAAGAACTCACCATTACCCCTGCCATTACTGATGATCAACAACAAGTCATTGCTGGCGTTGTGGGAACCATCCAAGTTTTAATTCCCTTAGCAGGCATTGTCGATATTGATGTTTTACGGCAAAAACTAGAGAAAAATCTCCATAAAGTCGAAAACGAAGTTCAATCCCTGCGCGATCGGCTAAACAATGAAAACTTTGTCAATAAAGCCCCTGCGGATGTGGTACAAGGGGCGCGAGATGCCCTTGCAGAAGCAGAAAAACAGCAATCTATACTGAAGGAAAGGTTGTCTCGCTTGGGATAAGTCACAATAGAAATGTAAAGCACTATTAAGGGAAATCTTATGGGCTTATTTGGTTTCGGTAAAAAACAAAGTCTTCCCTCTCCCGAGGAAGCACTTGCTGGGCGTAAGGAAGCCATGCCAGTAACAAACCAGCATTATGTGAATGGCAATCCCATTCAACCCCCCTTTCCGGAAGGAATGGAACTTGCCCTATTTGGCATGGGCTGTTTTTGGGGTGCTGAAAAAACCTTTTGGGAACTGCCAGGGGTTTATAGCACCGCTGTTGGCTATGCCGGAGGATATACTCCCAACCCCACCTATAAAGAAGTTTGTAGTGGCATGACAGGGCACAATGAAGTCGTGCGAGTCGTTTATGATCCCCAAAAAATTAGTTATGAAACCTTGTTAAAAACGTTTTGGGAAAACCATGATCCCACTCAAGGCATGCGTCAAGGTAATGATGTGGGCACGCAATATCGTTCTGGGATTTATGTCTATAATGACGAGCAACGTCAATTAGCAGAAGCCTCTAAAGACATTTATCAAAACGCACTTAAAGAAAAGGGCTATGGTGAAATTACCACCGAAATTTTAGATGCTCCTGAATTTTATTACGCTGAAGATTACCATCAACAGTATTTAGCCAAAAATCCCTTTGGTTATTGTGCCCATACGGCAATTAACGTTGCTTTCCCAGGCTTAAGCCAAGCCCAAACCGTTTAAAATCCTTTGCTAAAAGAAACACATTCCCCTCACTCAGGTTGAGGGGATTATTTGATATCAGAAGAAAAATTCACAGTTTAGGCACAAGATTGCTAAAATGCCTTTAGGTTTTTTTTTAGTGGCGCGATCGCGAGGAGAATAAAATCATGGCTAAGCAATCTGTCAACGCTTCTCAAAAACGGTTTTCCTGGAAATGGCAACAGCACTTATTGGTATTGGGGGGAGTAACTGCATTAATGCCCTTAAATTTATTAAGCCAAGGATTTGCCTTAGCTTACACGTCTCAGAATACGATTCCAGGGGAAGATACAACGCAATCTGCTGAGTTAGAACCAGTGGAAGCATCCAAAAAATCGCTACAGGAACCCAACAATCCTGACTATGACTCTGTTCCCAACTTAGAATTAAAGGAGCAAACGAACGATCATCAAACTGCCTCGTCTGAAACAAAACAAGAATCGGAAGAAAGTGTAACAGAAAGCTCTACCAATAAGGAAGATCAATTACAAGCAAATTCTAACCAGTCGGAAGCATCTTCATCCTCAAGTGCAGACGTAGAAAGCGAAGTTTCCTCAAAGAAAGCATCCACTACTGCTAAGGTAGAAACTTCTCAACCTTCTTCCACTTCAAATGATGAAAACCAGCAAGCCGAGACTGAAGCCAGTTCAAATCAACCCCAATCCTTATCCTCGCAAAGCAATTCCCAACAGCAATTAGACGCTAACCCTAATTTGTCTAATCCCGCTGATCAATCACAAGCAAATTCTAAGCAGTGGGAAGCATCTTCATCCCCAAGTGTGGAAGTGGAAACGGAATCTTCCTCTAGTCAAGCAAGCACTACCCCCACACAACAATCTTCCCAACCTTCCTTAAAGGATGAAAACCAGCAAGCCGAGACTAAAGCTAGTTCAGATCAACCACCATCCTTATCCTCGCAAAGCAATTCTCAACAGACAAAAGAATTAGCCCCCATTGAACCTTTAAAATCCTCCTCAAATTCTCCTGACGTTTCAGATTCTGCTAGCCCCAGGGTTGAATTTGAACAAAGAGAAAAATCAACACCTTCACCAGCAGAAGAGACGCCTTCTACCGCTGAGGCTACTCAACAATTTTCTGCCCCAACTGTTGAGGAACAGCAGTCACCCTCTACCCCAGACAAAACCGTTAATCAGGATTTTGTGGATAATGTCGGGAATCCCATTTCGGGGGAAGAATCATTGCCGACACCACAAGTGGAAGTAACCGATCGCGCAGAGGGATGTACAACGGTAGTAGAAGGGAATCAAATGAGCCATAGTGGT